>JAOZTV010000019.1 GCA_029939015.1 Candidatus Aminicenantota bacterium | reverse complement strand
CTAAAATAAATAAAACATATATAATAATTTTTTTCATAAAATAAACCTCCATATATTTATTCTTTTACCATCTCATTTACAGCTATAAGTTCTTCTGTTGTAAATATTTTCTCAATATCAAGTACTATAACAAATTCTTCATTGAGTTTTCCCATTCCTTTAATAAACTCCGTGTCAAGTCTTGTTCCTATCTTTGGTGCAGGCTCAATATTATCTGGTTCAAGAGTTATAACCTCTTTTACTGAGTCTGCAAGAGCTCCAATAAAGGTCTGTTCTCCATCAACCGAAATATCAACAATTATAATACAGGTGTCAACTGTCTTTTCAGTCTCTTCCATACCAAATTTTAACCTTAAATCAATAACAGGAACTACCCCACCCCTTAGATTTATTACACCCTTCATAAAGTCAGGAGTCTTAGGTACGATAGTTATTTTTTTATAATCCATAACCTCACGAACCTTTGATATCTCTATACCATATATTTCATTAGCCAACATAAATGTAAATAATTGACCATCATCCAATAATTTATTATCTGTCATTTTTTGTCTCCTTTTTTTTTAAAGGCAAAGAGGCAAGTAGGCAGGGAGGCAAAGAGTGAAAAGCATTATCAGAGTTCTTTGTAATTAATAAGATATCTAATAATAGATCTTCTCTTGCCTTACTCCTTGCCTCTCTGCCTCTCTGCCTACTTGCCTATGTTTTACCTAAAACCTCTCAAAATCACTATCTTCATTGTCCGCACCGCCACCCATCTCAAGTTTCATACCACCTGATTTAGGTGCTATCGGTTTTGGACTGACTGCCTTTTTTGGTTGAGTTTGTACAGGAGCCTGCCTTGGTACATTAACTCTTGCTGCCTGATAACCTCCATCGTTACCTATCTTAAAGAATGATATTGATGATTGCAATTGCTGAGCCTGTGATGATAATTCCTCAGCTGTTGATGCCATCTCTTCAGATGCACCGGCATTTGACTGTACAACCTTATCCAATTCATTTATTGCTTTTACTATCTGCCCTGCTCCCTGATTCTGTTCTGTACTCGAAGCGGTTATTTCTGATACTAAATCAGCAGTTTTACCAATATCCGGAACTAGTACTTCTAACATCTCAACTGCTTTCTCAGCAACCCCAAGGCTGTTTTTTGCCAATTCTGTAATTTCTTCGGCTGCTCCTTGACTTCTTTCTGCAAGCTTTCTTACTTCTGATGCAACTACGGCAAAACCTTTACCATGCTCACCTGCCCTTGCTGCCTCAATTGCGGCATTTAAGGCAAGAAGATTTGTCTGCCTTGCTATTTCCTGAATTATATTTATTTTTTCAGTAATTTCTTTCATTGCTGTAGTAGCTTCATTGACAGCATCACCACTATCTTTTGCATTTGAAGATGCCTTGCTAGATATTTTTTCTGTCTGTTGAGCATTATCTGTATTTTGCTGGATGTTTGCACCCATCTCTTCCATTGAAGAAGATATCTCCTCAGCAGCAGAAGCCTGTTCTGTAGCTCCCTGAGATAATGATTGCGATGAAGCGCTCAACTCTTCACTTCCTGATGCAACATTATCGGCGGCTGTTTGTACTTCATAAACTATCCTTTTTAAATTTTCAGCCATACTCTTCATCGCATCTCCAAGGTCACCAACCTCATCTTTCTGGTCAATATCAAGCTCAGCAGTAAGATCACCATCTGAAAGAGTTTTTGCAAACTCAACTCCCTTCAAAATTGGTTTTATAATACCTATAGCAATAACAAAAGCCATAATTATCCCAATAAGTATTGCAATAATTGCAATTATAACTACCATGCTCTTCGTTGTAGATGCCTTATCCAGCATCTGCTGGTCTGTCATAATATTTTTTGACATTGTTTCAATAAGTTGACCAATAACCTTCTGAACTTCCGCTAATGCCGGTTGAGTTTCCTTTGCATTTATCTGCTTTGCCACTTCAAGTTTGGCAAGTTTATTATCATGCCATTTAATAACATTGCTAATTGCCAACAGTGTATCGTGAGCTGCTTTTTTGATGGTTTTAGTATAAACATTTTTTGCTCCTGCCCTATTATTATTTTTAAGCATCTGATTTACTGTTATAGCCGCCTCATGAAGTTGCTTATGAGGAGTCTCAATTTTTGAGAGAAGAGCATCGAATTCAGGATCATTATTCCTTTTTGTTCTCGTAGCTTCTGAGAAATACCATTTTCCCAAATCACATTTATGAGAGTCGGTTTCAACATCTAAACGATTTACAGAATTATCTAATAATGCAACAAGAACCTGTCCTACCCAGGCAACATGATCAACTTTCTTTTCTCTTAAAAAACTACCTAATTTTTGATCAACATTAGCATAATTTTTAGAAATTCTAATAGCCGATTCATGTAAAAGATTATGATGTTTTTCTATTTTTGCAAATATAGGTTTTAAATCAGGTACAAGTTTCTCAGCTTTTATCCGTTCATCACTATAATACCATTTTCCAAACCCACATTTATGAGGATCTGTTTGTACATTGAGTTTATTAATATTTTCATCTGTAAGAAGTGCGCTTACCTTACCTGCCCAGTTTAAATGATCAACTTCTTTCTGTATCATTTCAGCTTTAAGCTTATTGCCCTCAATAACTTCTCCTGCATTACCTACAATACCCCCAATTCCAGTAACAGCCCATATACCTACAACAGCAAGTAATATTAAAACAATACCAAAACCAACGGCAAATTTAATACCCAGTTTTAAATTTTTCCATTTCATTTTTTATTTCCTCCCTTTTATTCACTATTAATGATTCAACCTCTTTAATAAGCGTATTTGTTTCCCCAATTTTTTTTATAAAAAAATCAGCACCCTCTTCCATACAATGTTTACGGTACTCAGAATATCCATAATTTGTAAAAATAAATACTATCGTATTATATTTGTTTTTACGAATATATCTTAATACTTCAATTCCCGTACCCTTTTTTAATTGATAGTCCAGAATAACTATGTCAGGTTTTAATTCAGCAATTGATTCAATAGCAGAATCTACATCATCAGCCGTCCCGACAATATCCAGACCAGACATTTCAGAAAATATTTCCATTAATGATTTAACAATAATAGGTGAATCATCAACTATAAGTAATGTCGTCTTCATAATTAAAATTTTAATAGTTTAAATAATAATTATCTACCACAAAAACTGTATATTTTTTGCCGTATTTTTTGCGGCAAGAATTTTGTTTTAATGAAAGCAAGTAGGCAGGGAGGCAGAGAGGCAGGGAGGCAAGGAGAAAAATATTAGAAATTTTATCTTTGAGATCTTACTCTTTGCCTCTCTGCCTACTTGCCTCCTTGCCTAAATAACTTGTTCTGGCTTGCCAGATTAGGTTTTAATTACTCATATAATTTATGAGCAATTATATAGTTGACTACGTCTGAATTTGTTTTGAATTGCATTTTTTCAAACAGTCTTGATCTGTATGAGTTAACAGAAGAAGTACTTAGGAGTAGTTTTTTGGCGATATTGGTTATTTTTAATCCAGCACCGATAAATCTCATTACCTCAAACTCACGGGAGGATAAATTAAAATGAGGAAGCTTTTCCGATGTATTATCCAATTGCTCTGCAAGTTTTTCTGCCAGAGATGGACTAATATATTTTTTACCTGTAACAACATGTTTTATAGCTTTAACTAATTCCAGGGGAGCAGAACTTTTATTCAAAAAAGCAGAAGCTCCAGCCTTGATTGTAGCAACTCCATATAATTCTTCAGAAAATGAACTGAGTATGATTATCGGGAGCTTCGGCTTAGTATATTTCAGATCCTTTAATATTTCAATTCCACCTACTCCCGGCATTTTAAGATCAAGTATAAGGACATCAAATGATTTTTTTGCTATGAGTTTATATACTTCCTGCGAGTTTTCTGCTTCTCCAATGACTTTTAAATCTATTTCCTTTTCAATTACATTCTTAATACCATCACGAACTATTGGGTGATCATCAGCTATTACTATGTTTATCATCTATCTCTCAATTTAGGTCTTGAAACAAATGGAATAATTAGGCTAACTACTGCCCCCTTACCTTTTTTATTTTCAAAAACCAGATTCCAGCCAAAAAGCAAGGATCTCTCCTTCATACCAAGTATTCCAAACGACCCCGGTTTATTTATTTTTTTTTCATTAAACCCTATGCCATTATCAGAAACAATAATATGAATCTTATCATTTTCTTTTTTTATCAATATAAGCATCTTTGTTGCTTTTGAATGACGCTGTATATTTGTGATATTTTCCTGAACAATACGATATATGGCAATTGCTTTATCTTTATCAATATCAATATCAGGTATGGATTCAAATTTACACTCAATTTTAGAGTATTTATTTGTTTGATCAACCAACCATTTCAAAGCCGCAATTAAGCCTAAATCATCCAATATTACAGGCCTCAGATTCATCACAATTCTCTCTGTCAATTTCATAGTATTATCAATTAGAGATAAAATTTGTTTAATTATTAAATTTGCTTTATTAAATACATCATTTGTCAGTGTAATACTATAATTATCCCTTAAATTAAACACTTCAAGAGTTATAGCAGTAAGAACTTGTCCAAGTTCATCATGTAATTCCCTTGCCAGTCTCTTTTTTTCATTTTCCTGAATCTGTTGAAGGTGATTGCTAAGAGAGCGTAAATGGTTTCTGAGTGTATTGAGCTCTTTTACCTTATTTTGCAGTTCTTCTTCTTTCTGTTTTCGTTCTGTAATATCATGAAATATTTTTAATTTAAAAATATTCCCATTATAATTTTTTATGGGAGTTTCTATCAAATCATAAATTTTAGCTGTTATAGACGAATACCACTCCCAATATATAGTCTCTCCATTAAATACTTCTGCATTTTTACACCCTGAACAAACATTCTCCCTATTAAGAAAATACTTATAACATTTCTTACCCTCATAAACCCCAAAATCTTTAATAAGTGATGGATTTACATATTGTATATCAAACTCTTTATTGACAATGTAGACACCATCGGTCATTGGATGAAATATTCTTTTAAAAATATCTTCATCAATGAACCCCCCGATTTCTTTACATTTAAGCTTAACATTCTCAATCTTTAATTCATCAATTCTCTGATCTTTTTCTTCTATTAAATTTATAAGTTCATTCTTTGATAAATCAATATAGTTATCCTCTTTAGACATAAAGTCTCCAATTAATTAATTTTTTTAAATTAAATTAAAATATATCAAAAGAGATTTTTTTTGTCAAATTTATTGTTAATTGTAAAAATTAAATTTACAGTTTAATTAAATTTACACGTTTAACAATTTGTGATATTGTCTTGCTTAATTAATAAAAAAAGGAGATAGAATTGAAAAATTCATTTGATTATTTTTTAAAAATTCTTTTTTGGACGATTTTACAGGTCTTTTTATATGTTATTTGGACAAAAGCAATAAATCCTGGCAATCTTATAATAATTGGATTATTTGCTTTAGCTTCAAGTATGATATTTGCAAAAAACCTTCCATTACCTTCATTTGCTGTTAAGAAACTTATTTATTTTCTAATTTATATTCCATTTATGTTCAAGGAAATCATAAAAGCAAATATTGACGTTGCCTTAAGAGTAATAAAACCTGTTATTCCGCTTAACCCCGGTATTATTTCTGTTCAGACAAAACTTAAATCAAAAATTGGGAGAATGATACTTGCAAATTCAATAACTCTAACACCGGGTACTCTCTCTGTTGACATTAAAGATGACACATTGTATATCCACTGTATAGATCTTACCGGTATAGATGAAAAAAATGCCGGAGAAAAAATAATATCCAATTTTGAAAAGTATCTGGAGGTAATTTATGGCTGAGCTAATATTAAATATAGCAGCAATATTTATGGCAATTGCAATTGTGCTTGCCTCATTAAGGCTGATACTTGGTCCAAGTATTGCCGATAGAGCAGTTGCATTTGATTCTCTTACTATAATATCAATTTCATTGATAGTTTTAATAAGTCTATTTTCAAATAGAGTAATATTTCTTGACGTAGCAATGGTTTATGCAATTCTGAGTTTTACAGGTGTCATAGCTATTGCAAGATATATGGAAGGCGGTTTATAATGGAATGGTTGAAAATAACCGGTGCTGTAATTGCCCTTATAGGTTCCATATTTCTCTTTCTCGGGGCTCTTGGTGTTTTAAGAATGCCTGATGTATATAACCGTATGCAGGCAGGGACAAAGGCTACAACTCTTGGTACTATCTTAACATTATTTGGAATTGGACTGTATAAACTGGATTGGATCGGACAAATTATTATGCTGATAATTTTTATTGCAGTAACTAATCCCCTATCCTCTCATGCTCTCTCAAGAGCAGCTCATTATTCAGGAATTAAACTTATAAAAACTTCTATTAGAGATGATCTACAAAAAACTGAGAACATTGATAAGGAGAAAGATAAATGACCGATGTATTTATTATCGTATTGGGACTGGTAATGATTGTATTTGCAATTCTTGCTCTCTATTTAAAAGATCTTGTCGCATCTGTAATCGCAGCAGGCGTTTTAAGTCTTTTTGCAAGTATTTTATATTTGATAATGCAGGCTCCTGACGTTGCAATGACTGAGGCTGCAATTGGTGCGGGACTTTTAACAATGATTTTTTTACTGGCAATTAAAAAAACAAAACAAATTGAGGATCCAAATGATTAAGAAAATATTTTCTCTTATTATTATAGCAGGTTTATTAACTGTCTTTATACCAATAATTCTTAACTTTTCTTTTCAGACAGATTTACCTGATGTGGCAAAAAGCTATGTTGAAAAAGGTTCTAAAGATTTAGGAGCGATGAATATAGTTACGGCAATAATTGTAACTTTCAGAGGACTTGATACCCTTGGTGAAGTTGCTGTTCTTTTTATTGCAGCAACTGGCATTGCAGTTCTTTTCAGGAAAAATGCTATAAATGATAAAAGGCCAAAACAAATATCAAAGCGTGATTCAAGCGAAATACTATTAACAGGTATAAGATTACTTGCACCTGTGATTCTAATATTTGGTATATACATCTTTTTAAACGGACATTTGTCTCCAGGTGGTGGATTTCAAGGAGGAGCGGTTATTGCAACTGTCGTACTATTACTCTTTCTTTCAGATTCCTCTTATAAGATCAATCATAAAATATTTGGATTTATTGAATCTTTTTCCGGTGTATCCTATGTGATAATAGGATTCCTCGGTTTGGTTCTTATGGGTGCCGACAATTTCCTTGATAATAGAATATTGCCACTCGGAGAGTTTGGAACAATTCTAAGTGCTGGAGCTATTCCAATTATTTATACTCTTGTCGGGTTGAAAGTAGGAACCGAACTTGCCAGTGTTTTAGATAATATGAAGGGGGATATAGAGTGAACTTAATATTAATTTTAGGGTTTATGCTTCTTGCAATAGGATTTTGGGGAATGCTTACTCAAAAAAATATGATAAAGATAGTGATAGGTCTTACTATTGCTGAGGTTGGAGTTCAAATAATTATGATCTCTATTGGTTATATAAAAGAAAGAACAGCACCTATCTTAGATTCAGCTGTACCACTTGCTGATGCGGTAAACAAAGTTGTTGACCCAATACCCCAGGCTTTAGTACTAACTGCAATTGTCATCGGAGTTGCTGTCAACGCTTTAATTTTATCTTTTATTATTAGATTATATAAAGAAAAAAAATCTTTATCTATAGATGATTATAAGGAAATGAAATGGTAAATATAATATATATAATTATTTTATTATTGGGAATAGGTTTTTTACTACCTATTACAGAGAAACTTGGAAAAAAGGTTTCTAATTCAATGTTTTTTTTAACACTTACATCAGTTAGTGTTATAAGCGTACAATGGCTATATGCTTTTATTATAAACGGACAAACAAGCTTGCAGTTTTTTACTGCCGGTGTAAAACCTCCATTATCTATTAATTTACAGCTTGGCTTATCAGAATCAGTATTTATTACTTCAATAAATATTCTGGCTTTAATCGGTGCAGTTTATCTGATAAAACATTTTAATAATATAGGAATTCGTTCTCATGTACTATATCTTTTGATGATATTGGGCTTGAACGGACTTGTATTAACAAGAGATATTTTTAATATTTTTGTTTTCCTTGAAATTACCGGAATATCAACTTATGCACTTATAGGCTCAGATTTGAGATTGAAATCACTTATTGCATCCTTTAAATACATGCTTGCAGGCGGAGTTGCATCTATTTTCCTACTTCTTGGTATAATATTTCTATACCATAATACTGGAACATTAAATATTGACGGAATGATAGCAGCATCACCCCTACAGAGTGGATTAAAAATAGCCGGTATTGCAATTTTCTTTTTATTTTTTGCTTTATTAATTGAAATGAAACAATTTCCTGCTAATGGCTGGGCATTAGATGTCTATGAAGCTTCCAATCCTGGTATTTCAGGTATTATTTCAGCAGCTGGAACAGCAGCCATACTTTTTGCTTTATATAAAGTTATGCCACTTGGAAATGATCTCTGGTTTAATACAATTGCAGTCATTGGAATTATAACCTTTATAGCTTCAAATATTATGGGTATTAAACAAAAAAATGCAACACGGTTGCTTGGGTACTCTTCTATTGGACAATTAGGATTGCTCCTTGCAGCAATGGGTCTTGGTTTTTTATATGGCGGAATTAACGGGAAATTTCAATTTATTATATTTGCTCTCTTTATCAGTCATTTTATTGCAAAAGCCGGTTTATTCTGGATTGCCGGAATAGTAAAAAAGAAAGAAATCAAATCCTGGGGGGTATTAAGAAAAAGCCCTGTATTATTATTCTTTACAGGTAGCTTTATGTTTGCATTATTAGGTTTTCCTCCTTTTCCAGGTTTCTTTGGAAAATGGGAGTTAGTCCTGACTCTGGCAAATAAACATCAATTTTTATGGATTACGGCTATTCTCCTTGGTTCTCTTATAGAGGCAATTTACCTAATAAGATGGTTTGGGTATATTTTAAAAGAAAAACAGGAAGAAAATGAGACAATAGAACAGGGTGCTACCAAATACTCTTCTGTATTTATATTAGGCACTATTCTTTTTACAATAAGTGGTTTATATATGATTTATAATCCAATTACAAATTTAAGTTTTTATTTTTATCCTCTACTCTTCATTGCTTTTTTATTTATTACGGACAATATTCTTCCGGCTTATATTAAAAACATCTTATCTATTGCAGGACTTTCTTATTACGGATATGTCTATTTCAATCAATTTAGTGAATTTAGATTTATTTTTGCTGTAATCTTTCTTGCAGGTGGAATATTAACTCTAATCCCGGGATTTGTTAAAAAAGGCAAACGTGTAGGTTTTTATCCCTCAGCAATAATTATGTATGTTGGGCTATTAGGCTTACTTGTTGCAAAGGATATGTTCAGTTTTTTTACTGCATGGGAATTTATGACCATTGGTTCCTATTTCTTAATTATCAGAGGTAAGAGGTCACAACCTCATGCTCTATCTTATATGCTATTTTCTCTAGGTGGTGCTTATCTTATTATGTTTGGCTTTGCCCTAACTCATGTTTTTTCAGGTGGAAATGGCATAGCCTTGGATTTATTAAATAGTATAAAATCTAATTCTGCTCTTATTTTTACTATGCTTGCAATAGGTTTTTTAACAAAAACTGCTGCTGCAGGTTTACATATATGGCTTCCTGGTGCTCATGCTGAAGCTGAAAGCGATGTTTCGCCAATGGTTTCTGCTGTACTTTTAAAAGCAGGTGTTTTTGGACTGATATTAATAATGATTTCATCATTACGTTTTGATGCAAAAATGATTATTTACTTATTGGGCTGGTTAGGTGCAATTACGGCTTTACTTGGAAATTTAATGGCTTCTTTTCAGGAAGATGCAAAAAAACTTCTTGCCTACTCTAGTATTGCTCAATTAGGTTATATACTCTTTGCACTGGCAATTATGAGTCATATAGGCTGGATGGCAGCTATCTGGTATGCAATGAATCACTTCCTTTATAAAGCTTTATTATTCCTTGCAGTTGGTGCTGTTGTAGTCAAACTCAAAACACATAATATGTATGAGATGGGTGGCTTGATAAAACAGATGCCTTTTTCTTTTGTTTCAGTTCTAATTGGAATAATTGCACTTTCAGGTGTTCCTCCATTATCAGGTTTTGGTGGAAAATGGCTACTATATAATGCTTTTATTTTAAAAGGCTGGTATCTTCAGGGAGCAATTATTGCATTTTCAGGAGTTGTAGCATTTCTTTATCTCTTTAAATTAATAAATTCAATTTTTCTTGGGCCTGTAAAGGATAATTTCAGAAAAGTTAAAGAAGTCTCTATCTGGTATTTGATACCTCAATATATAATTATAATTGCAATTATGGTCATATCTGCTAAACCAAAAATTGTTCTTGGTAAGATCGGTGACTTTATAACTTCTTATATGCCGGATAATCTGGTTGTATGGAAGGGAGATGTTGCTTCTTCATATATGAACGGCAAACTTTTTGGTGTATGGGATGCACCAAATATTATGATCATTATTGGTATAATATTTGTAACACTTTTAAGCTGGTTATTAATCATGAGCAGAAAAGCACAAAAGGTAGAAATGTTTAATATTGTCTATTCGGCAGAAAGACCAGAAAGTCCGCAAACGACTCATTTTTCACATAATATTTACTCCCATTATAGAAAAGCACTCGGTTTTCTTGCCCTGCCTTTAATTGTAAACTTCTGGAGTTTTATTGTTGATTCTATTCATTCAATTGCAGACTTTGTCAGAAGACTTTATAATGGTAATGGACAGGCTTATATTATGCATATTCTAGGTTTTATGGTTATTATTTATTTTGTTTTATTTAATGGAGGGTTATTCTAGTGGAAATTTCATTATTAACAAAAATCCTATTTTCTTTATTGGGATTATTTATAGTTTTCAATTATGGACTTTTACAGGCAGGTGTAATGAGAAAAATTGTGGCACGTGTTGCTGGAAGATATGGTATCCCCATTTATCAACCATATATTGATTTAATCAAGAATTACTCAAAAAGGACTCAGATAACACATGGAGTAATGTTTTATCTTGGACCTGTTTTCAGGTTTTCCGGTGGTATTGGACTATTTTTCTTTATTCCAATGATATATGGCTCTGTTTACTGGCAAAATTTTTCTTTTAGTGGAGATATTATTCTTTTAATGTATTTTCAGTTCTTCGGAATGCTGGGAATGGCGTTGGGAGCCGGAGAAGGTGGACAACCTAATTCAATTATTGGTATAAGCAGAGGGCTTGCACAATTTACGGCAGTAGAAGTACCATTTACACTTGCAATAATTTCAATAGCTGTTCAGTATGACACTCTGTCTGTTTATGATATCGTTGCTGCACAACAGGGTGGAATACAAAATTGGACTCTTTTTACTAATCCTTTTGCAGTAATTGCAGGAATGTTTGCATTCTTAGGTTTAATGAGACATGCTCCATTCAATGTTGTAATGGCACCTCAGGAAATACCAATAGGACCTCCAACTGAATATCATTCTACCTATCTTGGAATGCTTCAGTCCAACAGGGTGGTTTTACATATTGTTGAAGCTGTATTATTTATGAATTTATTTTTTGGTGGTGCAACAAGCTGGTTAGAGTTGATAATTAAATCATTTTTTATCTATTTTATTACAGTTTTTATTGGTGTTGTATTCCCAAGATATAGAGTTGATCATACAGTAAGATGGTTTTTGAAAATCCCGCTTGTATTTGGTATTCTTGCAGTATTATTTGTTTAGGTGTTTTATTTAAAAAAAATTTAAAGAGAGGTTATGATAAATGTCTGGATTGGATGATTTAAAAAAGAAGATGGTTACAGGGCCTGACGGCGAGCAATTTGAAGTTAACCCTATAAACGATTATTATTGTAGTAAAAAGCCAGAGGTTACCACGCCTGCCCATCCATATATAGAAAAGTTTTTTAACTGGGCAAGAGCTAACTCATTATGGGTTTTAGGCTGGGGAACAGGTTGCGGAAGTATTGAGCTTCCTCCACTTACAACTCCAAGGTTTGATATGTACAGGTATGGTGTTCAGATGAGACCTACGCCAAGACAGGCTTGTGTTTTTATTATATCAGGTTATCTTGCTGTTAAAACCTTAAAGAGAGTTATAAGGGCTTATGAACAGATGCAGGGACCAAAATTTGTAATTGCACTTGGAAGCTGTACAATAAATGGCGGGATGTATTATGATAGTTATAATACTATAAATAGATTGGATTATTATATGCCTGTTGATGTTTATATAGCAGGCTGTATGCCAAGACCTGAGGCAATACTTTCAGGATTTGTAGCTCTTAAAAAAAGGATAAAAGAGGGAAAGGGTGAAGGTGCAAATGAATATGCTGAAAAATTTGAATGGTATAAGGCAAATCAGAAGAAAATAATTAAACAATGGGATATGCCTGATTATAACTGGTAAGAGGAAAAAAGAGTGGAAAATATAATAAAGAGTTTAGAAGAAAAATTTAATATTTCAGAGGTTATAAAAAAGAGTGATAATCTTAATATATTAACAGTTGATAAAAAACTAGCAATGAGCCTTATAATCTATCTTAAGGAAATCGAGAAATTTTCACATCTTGTGATGTTATCGGCAGTTGACTGGCTTGAAGATGGTAAATTTCAATTATCTTATATATTAAATAATCCTGAAAAGAAAATTGATTTAATAATAAGAGTATTTATTTCAAGGGAAAAGCCTGAAATGGAAAGTATTCATAAAATATGGGTTCATGCAGCTACCGACCAGAGAGAGTTAAAAGAAATGTATGGTATTGAATTTCCTGAAAGTCCACGACTTAATGATGATTTTTTATTAGAAGGCTGGGACAATATTCCTCCTATGAGGAGAGACTTTGATACACTTAAGTATTCGGAAGAAACTTTCTTTCCAAGACCTGGAAGACAAACCTATGAAACGAAGGAATATATGAAAGAGAAAATGTATCCGGATGAAAAAAACTCAAAAAATAAAAAAGGATTAAAAGATGCTTAAATTTGAACAGGACAGATCAAAATTTCCCGAAGAAAAAGATGGAAAACTTGAAATAGATTTAGATTCACAAAAATTCATTAAAATCTGGCAGGGTCCAAACCATCCGGGTATCACTGGTAATATGGCTTTAGAACTTACTGTATCAGGTGATGAAGTAGTTGAATCTAAAACACATGTTGGATATCTTCATCGTGGATTTGAGAAACTTATGGAAAGAAGAAAATTCATCCAATGTTTCCCAATTTGTATCAGAATGTGTGTACCGGAACCTGATATAAATGAATACTGTCTTGCTGCCTCGGTTGAAGATCTTGCAGGCATTGAAGTACCAGATATGGCAAAATGGTTAAGGACATTAGTTCTTGAGATGGCAAGACTTGTTATACTTTTAAGAGGTGTACCCGGACAGGGTGGTACAATGAGCCTTGGTATGGGAGTCCAATGGGGTGTTTACGTTAGAGACCTGATGATAGATAGATTTGAAGAGTTAACAGGTGGCAGAGTATATCATATGTATATTGCACCAGGAGGAGTCAGAGGTCTGCTTCCAGAAGGTTTTAAAGGTAGAATGGAAGAAGTTTTGAAAAAAATTGACGAATTTGTTGTTGATATTGATAACCTTATGTTCAGTAACGCTGTTTTTAAAAAAAGAACAAAGGGTATTGGCGTTATTAAGCCTGAATGGATTGAACAATATTCTGTAGTTGGTCCGAATGCAAGAGCTGCCGGTATAAATAGAGATGTAAGAAAAGATTATCCATATCTAATGTATGATAAACTGGATTTTGAGTCTTATGTAGGAAAAGATTCTGATATATATACTAGATCAAGAGTAAGATGGCACGATCTGCAGACATCTGTTGATATGATTAGACAAATTATGGCAAAAATGCCGAATAAAGGTGATATCAGAGCAAAAACGCCAAATGTCCTACATTGGAAAATCCCAAAGGGTGAAACCTATCAGAGACTTGAATCTTCAAGAGGAGAGTATGGTTTTTATATGGTTACAGATGGAAGTGCCTATCCGCGACGAATTAATTTGAGAGGTCCAAGTTATAATTCAGCTGTATTATTGCTTGAAAAAATGCTTGTGAACGCAAATATATCAGATGTATCATCGATGATGGTCTCTCTTGCAACATGTCCACCGGAAATTGAAAGATAAATTAAGTTAAATATGAAAATGAGGTTAATATGAGTTTAAAAGATGTGTTATTGCCATTTCTTGCATGGGGAAAAGTTTTTAAGAATCCTGTAACAATTAAAGATCCTTTTAACGACCGTCCAGGATCAGCACGATATAGAGGATTTCATAAAAATGATATAGAAGCCTGTATTGGTTGCGGAGCCTGTGAAGAAATTTGTCAGAATGCTGCAATTGATATGGTACCTGTTAAAGGTATTGAAACAAAGGATGGAGACAGTGGCTTACGACCAATGGTTGACTATGGAAGATGTTGCTGGTGTGCCCTCTGTGTTGACGTTTGTTCAACTAATTCATTAAACTTGTCAAATGAATATACATGGGTTGAAAATGACCCTGATAAATTCAGATATATTCCTGGAGTTGACAAAAAAGACTGGGATAATAATGAATTAGGATGGAAAAAACCTGAAAACTACGATCTCAATGAACCATTTAGAATTCAGATGGAAGAGTTAAAACCTGAAAAAAGAGATAGTTCATTTATTGAATTCGTTAAGGGTTATTCAAAAGAGCAGGCCGAAGCTGAGGCTGACCGTTGTATCGACTGTGGTTTATGTACAGCAACCTGCCCTGCTCACATGGCTATTCCTGAATATATAAAAGCTATTAGAAACGATGATCTTGAAGAGGGATTAAGGATAATGTATGAGACAAATCCCCTACCGGAAATTTGTGGTAGAATTTGTACCCATAAATGTGAAACGGTTTGTGCAATGGGTCATAAGGGTGACGCATTATCCATTAGATGGCTCAAAAGATATATCGCTGACCAGATACCTGAAAGCAAATATAAAGATATATTAAATCAGGGGAACGATATAAGTCCTAAGAGTAAAAAAATTGCAATAATAGGTTCTGGACCTGCTGGACTTTCGGCTGCGTATTATCTTACAAACTTAGGATATAAAACAAAAATATTTGAAGCATTACCTGAGGCTGGTGGTATGATGAGATACGGAATACCTGAATATAGACTTCCTTATGACCAAATAGATAAGGACGTTAAGTATATCCTGTCACTCGGAGTCGAGATTGAATATAATATAAAAATTGGCAAAGATATCAGTTTGGAAGAACTGGGTAAGGAATATGATGCAGTATTTGCAGGAACTGGTTTACACCTTGGAAGAAGTACCAGAATTCCAGGAGCAGAGCATGAAAATGTTTATTTTGCAACAGATCTTTTAAGAGAGATATCTCTAGGGAACGACATCCATGTTGGAAATAAAATAGTAGTTATTGGTGGTGGAAATGTTGCAATGGACATTACAAGGTCTCTGGTAAGATTACAAAACCAGAAAAACATTAAGGTTGATGTTACGGCAACCTCACTTGAATCCGAAGATATTATGCCTGCTGATAGAGAAGAGATTGACGAATCAAGGGAAGAAAAAGCAATTATTGATCCAGGCTGGGGCCCAAAGGAAATTGAAATAAAAGATGGTAAAATAAAAGGACTACGCACTATAAAATGTCTTTCAGTATTTGATGATGAAGGAAGATTTAACCCTAAATTTGACGAAAAAGACAAAAAATTCTTTGAAGCTGATATGGTTGTAGAATCAATTGGACAGGGAATGGACTTGACTTATATATCAGAAGATATTAAAACCATGGTTAAATTCAGTGATAGAGGCAGAATCATTGTAAATAAAGATTTCCAATCCTCTCTTGACTGGTTCTTCGTTGGTGGAGACATAATTGAAGGTCCAGATGTTATTCATGGAATTGCCAATGGTCATAAAGCTGCTAAAGGTATTGATAAATTTTTAAACAAATAGGAGATTATAATGAAATTAAAGGAATTATTAGATAAAAAAAGTAATAATATTTATAAAATTGAAGATGACAAAGTCGTAGTTGATGCGATTCAACTCTTTAATAAACATTCAATTGGTTCCCTATTGGTAATTGACAAAGAACATAATTTAATAGGAATTCTTACAGAAAAAGACATCTTATACAAGTGTCATGAGAGGGATATACATGATAATAGGAACACAAAAGTTTCTGAAATAATGACCACTCTTGATAAAGTAATTATTGGTGCTGCTGATGACACTATCCTCTACGCAATGCAGGTTATGACAAATAAAAGAATTAGGCATTTACCTATAATGAGCAAAAATGATATATTAGGTGTTTTGTCTATAGGAGATATTATAAAAACTGTCATGGAACAATCTGAAACAGAAGTAAAACTTCTCAGAGAGTATGTAAAAAACCCTTATGGAATAAATTTATAAGAAAAATTATATACCTGACAATATCCTATATTTTTGTCTTTGTAAACTATTAAAAAGTATAGAATAATAACAAAGTAAAATTTCGTAGAATTATATCGTAAAATAATTAATATTAAAGAATCTTTTGTGTTTGAAAAAAGAATATTTATCATAGCTTATAAAAACTACGATAAATATATTAGCTATAGGTATTAATTAGCGATTTATACTACTACTTCAACAAATTTTTTGTTTTTTTTATCGATGAAACTTACATGACCTGTAGCCAATGCAAAGAGAGTATCGTCCTTACCCTTTCCTACATTTTTTCCAGGATGTATTCTTGTGCCTCTCTGTCTAATAATAATTGAACCGGCATTAATAGCTTCTCCACCATATTTTTTGACACCGAGTCTTTTTGATTCACTATCACGACCGTTTTTAGCACTTCCACCTGATTTTTTATGTGACATTATTTAGTCTCCTCTTTAACTGCTGCTTTTTTCTTAGGTCCAACAGATATTTTTTCAATCATAATTTCCAGAAGATTCTGTCTATGACCTCTAGTACGTCTATACTGTTTTTTTGCTTTTTTCTTAAAAACAATAACCTTTTCATCTCTAAATTTTTTTATTAATTTAGCTTTGATTTTAGCATCTTTTACATAAGGGGTTCCAATATTTAACTTATCACCACTTACCAACATAACTGTATCAAAATTAATAACACCCAATTTTGATATTTTTGATTCATCAAGAAGTTCTATATTAATAACATCCCCTTCTTCAACTCTATACTGCTTTCCACCTGTTTCAAGTATTGCAAACATTTCCTACTCCTATAATAAACTATGTTATTTTTTTATGCACGTCAACGACATAAAAAACAGTAAATTTATATCATATTTTCTCTGTATAGTCAAACTTTTTAAACCTAAAATTTTCATAAGCATCACTATTGAAAAAATAATATTTTTTTATTAAAATCATTACCTATGAACAATAAAAAATTTATATACCTGTTTATTATCATTTATTTATCAACAATGTACCTAATGCCTGCAGATAAATGGAGAGAAATTGATAGAGGATTAGACTGGAATATCTTCAATATTAAACATAATATGGAAACATTTAAATTTTATGTTTTAAGGATTAATCCAAAACTATATTCTTTACACCTTCTGAGTGCGAAAGAGAAGTCACACTCCCCACTCTCTTTAAAACAATGGTCAAGAAAATATAATTTAATTGCAGGAATAAATGCAAGTATGTATCTACCTGACAAGTTAAGAAGTACAGGATATATGAAAAATTACCACATTTTCAATAATAAACGAATAAATAAAATTTTCAGTTCTTTTATAGCATTTAACCCTAAGAGCAAGCATAGTAAACCTGTAATAATTATTGAAAAAAATG
>JAOZTV010000226.1 GCA_029939015.1 Candidatus Aminicenantota bacterium | reverse complement strand
AAAATGATTTAGTTTCCAATGGAGTAGTTGATTTAACTAATTTTTTCTATTCCAGTCTTTATGGGATTTTTTATACAATTACTGTTTTAATAATAACAATAATAATTTTTAAACGCAGAGAGTTCAAATAGTGATAATCAAAAAAGTTTTACCTGCAATAATTCTAATTTTTTCTATCATTATCTTTGTTTTTTCACAGGTTAAATATGATGCCAACACAAACTTGTTTTCAGGCAAAGACAAACACCTGATGATACCATCTGCAAAAACACTTAAAATTGTCTCCTTTGGAAATGTAAATTTTGTAGCAGATCTAATGTATATATGGGCTATCCAGTTTTTGTCAACAAGGTCAATAAAAAACAGATATGATTATGCATACCAAATTTTTGATATTATAACAGACCTAAATCCAAAATTCATTGACCTTTATTTTATTGGTTCTACAATTGTTGGTGTAAATGCAAAAAAACCTTTAAAGGCAATAGAACTTCTCCAAAAGGCAAAAAAACATATAAAAGATAATTATTATTTTGATTATGATTCCGGATATTTCGCATGGTATTATTTAAAGGATTATCAACTTGCCAAAAAACTTTATTTACAAATGTCAGAATATAAAGAGCTTCCAGGTCTTTTAAAGAATTTTTGGATTAATATGGATATAAAGGAAGCCAATACTACTAAGAATGAAAAAAAGGCCTTTAAACTATGGAAAGAAATTGAAAAAAACACTAAATCGAAAAGTAAAAGAGAATCAGCTAAAGCTCATTTGCTTCAACTAAAACATAAAATTGATAAAGCAGAGATTGTAATATTAATAAAAAAATTCAAAGTTTTATATAATCGATTACCTTTAACACTAGATGAATTAAAAATAAAACTGAAAATAAAAAACATTCCATTGGATTATATTGGAAATGAATATAAATATGACCCAAAAAGTGGAAAACTTAGTTTGGAAATGGAGGAATCTTGGAAGAAATTTTTGTAATCATATTCGGGTTAATAATTGGTAGTTTCTTAAACGTTGTTATTTATAGGATACCTTTAAATAAAAGTCTGATTAGACCAGGTTCATATTGTGCCTCCTGTAATACTCCAGTTAAACCATTCGACAATATTCCTGTTTTAAGTTTCATTTTTCTAGGAGGAAGATGTCGTAAATGTAAAGTTAAAATACCAATAATTCATCCAATAATTGAAATATTTACAGCTTTTGCATTTTGGTTATCGTTTATCTGGTTTTTTGAATACTCCATTCATTATACTGTCTTTACAATGTTATTTCTTGCAATTTTAATAGCCCTGACGTTTATAGACCTTTTTCACATGATATTACCGGACGAACTTACCCTTGGAGGTGCAATAATCTTCCTTATCTATTCGTTTTTTAATCAGGGAATTTCTGCTTTAGATTCATTTGGTACTGCTTTTGGCGGAGCCTTATTTTTTGCAGGTTTGTATTTTTTTTATCTAAAGGTGAGAAAGGTAGAGGGATTAGGATTTGGTGATGTAAAAATGATGCTCTTTTTAGGTGCATATCTTGGAATGGTAAAGACTGTTGTTGCAATAATGTTAGCCTCGTTCTCAGGTTTGATTGTAGGAATCTTTTTTATAATTTTTTATAAAAAAGATTTGAAGTATGCCCTGCCATTTGGCACTTTCCTCGGGTTAGGTAGTTTTCTTTCATTATTTTGGGGTGAAAATATTATGTTGTTTATAAGATCGGTGGTAGTTGGTTGAGTAATAATGTTATTTAAGGCAGAGAGGCAGAGAGGCAAGGAGGCAAGTAGAAAAAAGTATAGAAGCTTTTTTTGTAGTACTAAAATATTTAAAAATATTTTTTTTATTCTTTACTCCTTGCCTCCTTGCCTCTCTGCCTCTTTGCCTTAGTTATAAAGGAGTTAAAATGCGAAAAAGTATGATAGTTTTACTTTTAATAATTCAAATTAGTTTACTGTTTTTCTTTAGCAATATGAGTTCTCTTCTTGATGAAGTTGAAAAAAAAGAAGAAACTAAAATTGCACAAAAGAGTAAAATATCTTTGCAGTCATTAAATATTATAAAAACTATAAATAAAATATTTTCTTATTTTGTTATAATTCTTGCATTTTTTATTCTATTAACAGGAGGATACTTTGTTTATGCTCTATCATCAAAAAAAAGAAAAGTCAGTGCCCCTGAAATACCTCAATTACAAAATTACTTATTCCAATTAAAAAGCAGTGAAAATCAATTAAAAAATCTTGTAGAAACACAGCAGAAAAAAGTGCTAAATTCTGATGAATTAAGTCGAAATATCATTAATTCAATGGATGTTGCCGTAATACTTTTAAATAAGGGAAATAAAATTGAAATATTTAATAAAACTGCTGAAAAAATATTTATGAAGACTATGGCAATTGCGAAAAACAATGATTTTAAACTTGTTCTGTCTGAGTATAAAGAAATAGTTGAAATTATTGCACTTAACCTTAATAAACAAAGGGCATTCTTTGAATTAAGTTCTAATAAAAAATTCTTTAAAATTGAGTTAATTCAGATGAAAGAGATTGGAACTCTTTTGCTTATTAACGATATAACTGAAGAAAAAAAAAAAGAGATAATTGTGCAAAAAAACAGGAATTTTATCATGCTTGGGGAAATGACTGCATTTCTTGTGCATGAAGTCAGAAATTCTCTTGGTGTAATATTCGGATATACAAGAACAATAGATAAAAAGATAGATAAAATTGAGAAAGTAAATAAAGAAATAATATTTTTAACTGAAATGATGGAAAGATTCCTTAATTTTTCAAAACCATTAAAAGAAGAAAGAAAAACAGAAGTGAACCTAAACAATATGATTACTAATATTGCAGAAAAACATAAGATATATCTTAGTGTGAGTGGCGACAATTTCTCTTTAAAAACTGATTCAATTCAATTAGAAACAGTGTTTTCCAATTTAATTAGAAATGCAGTAGAAGCCTCTGCAACAAAAATTGAATTTGAGATTAAAGAAAATGATACAGTAAATATTATAATCAAAGATAATGGGTCAGGAATTAAAGAAAATGATCTTGATAAAATATGGCTTCCCTTTTTTACAACAAAAACCAAGGGAACAGGAATGGGACTGGCTCTTGTTAAAAAATCAATGCATTATCTTAATGGAGATATAAGTATAAACAAATCAAGTTCAGAAGGTACAGAAGTCAAGATTGATTTGTATTGATATGGTTAATTACCAATGAATAAGTTTTCAAAACTTCTTACTGGCAAGGAAAGAAGCCATCTATGTTCCAGTTTTATGACAAAAACACTTGGTGCATCTATTCATAAAGAAGCAGTAAATTCATTCTTGGAACTTAGAAAGGAAGCTGGAAATCATGGATTTAATTTACACATACATAGTGGGTTTAGAAGCTTTGAGGATCAATTATCTATCTGGAATAGAAAAGCAAGGGGCGAATTACCTGTCCTCAATAGTGATGCAATTCCTATTGACATTAATAGTCTTACAGATAAAGAACTTAGCTTCTCAATTTTAAGATGGTCAGCCTTACCTGGTGCATCGCGTCATCATTGGGGAACTGACATTGATGTTTATGACTTAAATGCAAAACCAGAAAATTATGACATAGAATTAATACCTGAAGAGGTTAATCAAGAGGGTATATTCGGTCCATTGCATGACTGGCTTGACATAAAAATAAACGAAAAATCAGCTTATGGATTTTTTAGACCATACAATATGGATAGAAATGGAGTTGTTCAGGAGAGATGGCATCTTAGTTATAGTCCGGTTTCAATTCCCTTTTTGGAACAGTTTTCAATCGATGTACTCCATAAAGCTATCAAACAGTCAGATATTTTGCTCAAGGAAACGCTTTTGGATAATTTATCTGAAATCTTTAATAGATTTATTATTAACATAGGGAAAGTATAAATGAAAAAAAAAATAGTTACAATATTTGGTGGTAGCTCAACTGAAAGAGAGATAAGTTTAATTACCGGTATTGCCGTTGCAAAGGGGATATACGAAGCAGGATTTTTAAGTTATTTAATTGATACCAATTCTCCAACTGGTGCGATTGAAATTAACCAGAATAACTTAAGTACAATAAAACCAAAGGATTTTACCAATAATATTGTATCTCATTCTATAAAAGACATGTCAGTTTTAGTCAATAGTATTAAGTGGATTAATCCATATAAAGTATTTATAGGATTACATGGCAGTGAAGGTGAAGACGGTACAATACAGGCCATTCTTGACCTTAATAAAATACAGTATTGTGGTTCTGGGACAAAGGCATCAGCTATTGGTATGGATAAAAATCTCAGTAAAATTTTTGCACAAGAGTTAAATATCCCTGTTGCAGGTTGGGTAATGTTATCTGATTTAATTATTGCTAAATATCAAAATATTGCAAAACTATCAAAAGAGCAGTTATTATCAATATTAAAATCTGAGATTACTAAAAATTATACTTATCCGGTTGTAATTAAAGCTAATAGCCAAGGTTCATCAGTTGGTGTAAAAATTTTACAAAGTGAAAATGATTTGGAAGAAGTATTTAAAATGATCGATGAAATTGAAGGCGAATTCTTAGTTGAAAAATACATCAAAGGTCGTGAGTTTTCTGTCCCAATTATTAAGAATGAGGTGTTTCCAATTATTGAAATAAAACCCAAAAATGGATTTTATGACTATGAGCATAAGTATAGAAAAGGACTTACAGAACATATTTGCCCTGCAGTTTTAACCAATGAACAGGAAGAAAAAATTGAAAAAATGGCATTGAAAATATTTCATCATATTGGTTGTGATGAATATGGTAGAGTAGATTTTATTTTAAATGAAAGAGATGGGAAATTCTATTTTTTAGAGCTTAATACTCTACCTGGTTTTACTGAGCTTTCACTTGTTCCTGAGTCGGCCTTAGTCAAGGGATATAAATTTTCTGAATTACTAAAATATTTACTTGAATAAGAGTTTATTTGTAAACAATATAATTTTTCCCACTTTGTGTTCCTAAAAGTATCTTAATTATATTTTTGACTATGATTTGTACAGGAATTGTTTTTCCGTTTTTTGCAGGAACATTTGCTCCTTCAAAAGTGATGGGAGATATTATATTGAAGTTTATGTTTTTATATGTTTCTGCAAGAGACAAGGTGTATTCAAGTAAAGCATTTTTTGCCATTAAATATGGG
>JAOZTV010000225.1 GCA_029939015.1 Candidatus Aminicenantota bacterium | reverse complement strand
CAAATTTATATACATCAAGTGCATTTTCTTCTTGTTCAATTAATGAATTTAGTATCAAAAAGATGAAACTATAGGGAGGGGAGTTTTTAATCGGGCTACCCATAGAAATATTAATATCTTTAATAGTTGACGGAATTGAATTTAATACTGGAAACATAAGATTTTCATCTGATAGAATTATTGCTGTTTTATCTGAAATATTTGTGTTTTCCTTTGAGAAATTTTCAAGAAGATTTCCCATTACCTTTGTCTGACCTATCTTACCTGGCGTGCCAATTATATTTATGTTTTTTTTAGATGTTTTTAATTCATCTCCTATCCATTTTGAAGAATTATTAATTAAATTTGATGATCTGAAAAAAGTTCCAGCTTCCTGATTATTATCTGAATAAAAATATTCGTCAATATCCCAATAGAATATTCCTTTCTCCTGCTCTTTCAAAATTGACAATAACTTTTCTTCTCCCTTTGTCAAAAAATTAAAACCTGCAAATACAATTTTCTTCCATCTTGAGAAGGGGTTATTCTTTTGTGATTTTAAAGTAAATACGAGCTCTCTTATTGCAAGACCATAATAAGTTGAATTGGAATTTTCAAGATTTTCTTTGAAATCATTATATAATATGCTTAAATCCTGCATAAAGTCATTATAAGTTTTTAAAACATTACTTGTACTATTATCAGTATTAGAAAACTCTCCAAGTTCAGAAAAAATTTTCTGGTCAATAAGGTTCTGGTCAATATCATTAAAGTCCGATAAAATGATTTTGCCCCATGGATAGAATTTATCAAAACTTTTTGCGTTTTTGTTAAGGATATTTTTATAAGTTTTATATAGTTCAAAAATTAATGTTAATTTATCCGGGAAGTTTTTTTTGGATACTTCCTGTATAAAATCAGATATGGAAAATAAATCCGGTGACCATATTGGTTTATCCTGTTCTTTTTCTAAAATATATTTTTTTAAATATAGACCTGCTCTTCTTGTAGGAAAGACAAAGGCTATATCAGATAATTTGCAATCTTCTCCAAAGTCCCCATTATCAATCTTTATAATTATATCGTCAATGACTTTTTTAATAAAACTCATGATGTCACCTGTATTATTTCTTTATCTCTTAAATAAATGATATAAGCTGATATTTTTTTATATTTCATTTTGCCAATTATACTAATGTATTTTCTAACCTGTAATAAATCTTCATCTTTTTTATTTCCTGTTTTGTATTCAATTATTATTGCCTCATTGTTTTTAATAAATACTCTATCGGGCTTAATAATAGAATTATTATATAGAATTGAAGTTTCACAATATGTCTTACCAATATCTGTAAAAATTGAAGCAAGCCTGGTGTTTTCATAAGGCAAGTCAAAAATAATGTCAATTTCTTTATTTATTAATAATTTTTCTTCGTTGGATATAAGACCTGAGAAAACCATTTCATTTAAGACAATGTCTTTATCTTCAATAGTCTTTATCTTTGATAATATTTTATGGATAATATTTCCTCTTTCTATGTTCTTACTTTTTATCTCATCTGCTTTTTCATCAATACTATCCCATATTCCTATGGTATTTTCTTTAATTGATATCTTATTATCCCATGACTCTGAATTGATATTCTTAAATGTTTCAAGTTTGATTTTTTCTTCTTTTATTTTTGGTATATAGTGAGATTTTTTACCAAAATAGTATCTGTCTTCATCTTTACCTAAACCCATTTTAATGATTTTATTTCGTATTACCTCAGATATAGAATTGTTCATATTTATACTTAGGTATAATCTATTTATAGGGCGTGTAAAGGCAACATATAGGAGGTTGAGGTTGTCTAATAAAGTGTTTTTATCTTCAATCGTATATTGTTCTGAAAATATAGTTTTTTCTAATGAACTTTTTAATTCAATTAAATATGGGGTATTTTCACTAATAAATTCTCCATTTTCTCTTGCCCAGAATTTATTCTTTCTAAAACCCTTTGAAACCGGACTGATACTCCAGTCTGCAAATGGGATAATTACAACTGGAAATTCAAGACCTTTTGATTTATGTATAGTCATAATTGATACTGCGTTTATTCCTGAGGGAACTATCAATGAACATTCCTCTGTATCTTTTTTCTCTTCCCAAAATTGTAAAAATGCAAAAATATCATTTTGCTCTCTTTTAGAATAATTAAAAACAACTTCTAAAAAGCCCTGTAAATAGCCACATTTTTTTTTATTTAGACTGAAAATTCGTATAATCCTCTCAACAGTTTCATATATGGATGATTTTTGAAAAGAATCCAGATTAAAAAACTCTGGTATATTATTAAAAATTTCTGATTTGACTGTTTCAAAGTCATTTTTGATAATCAATTTGTCAAATTCATCATATTTGAAGAAACGTATCATTTCAATTAAAAATATGTTTTCTTTAGAAATTATATAATTTAAAACAGAAATGATAAACCTGATTTCTATTGAACTATTTAAAAATAATGAATCAGGTGAAATTACATTTATTCCATTTTTAAATAATTCCTCTGCAATAATACTTCCCTGAGTATTTGTTCTTGTAAGAATTGTTATGTCTTTATACTGGAAACCGTCTTTTATTAATGAAAAAATTGTTTCTATTGAGTTTTTAATTGCTAATTTTATAAACTCATCTTTAACTAACTTTTTTTCATTGGCAAAAATTTCTACATAACCGGAAGATTCAGTTGAATTTAAAGTTTTTTGACTTATATTGTCTTCTAAATATATATTATCCAAATTATGGTCTATTTCTCTTACTTCATTTAATATATTAGAAAAAAATTTATTATTAAAATCAATAATATTTTGCGAACTTCTATAATTAAATTCAAGTCTTTTACTTTTAAAAAAATCTTCCTCAATTAGATTACGTATTTCAGAACCCATTATTTGAGGATTTGAGTCTCTCCATCTATATATTGATTGCTTAGGGTCGCCAACAGCAATGTTTTTATAACCTGAACTATAAGAGTTTTCAATTAAAGGGAATAGATTGCTTAACTGCATTGATGATGTGTCTTGAAATTCATCAAGAAGATAATTTTCAAATTTATCTCCAACCCTCCAATATATAAATGGTATAATTTCTTCCTTTATAATATTGCTTACTATTTTATTGAAATCAGATATAGGAACAATATTGTTTTCAGCTTTATATTCGTCAATAATAATCTTTAATTTTCTTATTAGGGCAGTTAATGGGTAGTCTTTGATAATTGCTTCAAGTGAAAGATAGTTTATTATATTTTTATTATAAAAATTTACAATATCTGCTCTAATACTTTCAAGTTTACTATCCCTTAAATTTTCAATTAAAGAGAAGTGTTCTGAGTTTTTATTAACCCAGTCTGTTTCTTTGCCTTCTAAAAATCTTTTTTTAGGCTCAAAGTCTTCCGGTTTTTTAGCAATTAGAAATTTATAAAATCTACCTGCAAACCCAGCTTTTTTATATTTGAAATCATCTATAGTCAAATTTGCATTTTCAATTAGGATTATAGCTTCTTTTGCAAGATTTTTTATAGTATTTTGAAATTCAAACTTTTTTTCTGTCAATGTTTTTATTATTTCTATAAGATCATGATCACTTAATTTAGAAAGTTCTTCAATGTATTTGATGCTTTTTTCTGAAAACAACTCGTATGCAACATCTTCAATGTCTTTTTCATAATTCCATGATTCTGATTGTTCCATCTTTGAAAATATAAAGTTTTCTATTATCCTACCTATGTAATTGGAATTATTTGCCTGCTCTATTAACCTAGCAACAGTTTTTGCAATAATCTGCTTAGTATTCATGTCAACTTCAAAATTTAAAGGAAGATTTAATTCAAGTGAGAAAGTACTGACAATCTTAAAAATAAAACTATCAATTGTCATAATTGCAAAATCTGAATAATTATGAAGTATCTTTGTCAATACAATTTTTGCATTTTCTTTAATTTGTGAAGTAGTGAGGGTATTATGCATTTTTTTAGCAATATTTTCTGCTGCATCATCCATTTTCCCTGTTGAAATTTTCACAAGAAATTCAATTATTCTTGATTTCATTTCTGCTGCAGCTTTATTTGTAAATGTAACGGCAAGAACTCTATTATATTTAGATGTGTTTTTTAAAATAATTGAGAGATATTCTATTACGAGAGAATAAGTTTTACCACTGCCTGCAGATGAATTATATAGTATAAATGACATTCAAATAAGTTTATTTTATAAGGCTTTTAATGTCAAGAAAAATTTAACCTAAATTGTAATTCTTTCAAAACAATATTGACATTTAATACAGTGTCTGAGAAAATTAAATCTAAATAGTCATATTTTTTTTATTAGTAAAAAATATGATTATATCAAAAAAAGGAGATAGGAAAATGGCAGAATTAAAAGACGAAATTTTAGAGTATGTAATTGAAGAGTATGTGGATGAAGACGATGATATGGATGTAACTTATGATACCGCTTTAATAACAGGTGGAATTGTTGATTCTTTTTCAATGGTATCATTAAAAAGATTTTTAGAAACAAAATTTAAAATACAAATACCTGATGCAAAGGCAACTCCTGAAGCATTTGATTCAGTTGATAAAATTATGGTATTACTCAAAGAATTTGATGTTGCGTAGGTAAAAAATGGCTTTAAACGAAAAAGAAAGAAATTTATTAAAAGAAGAACTTGATGGAATTAAGAGTTCAGGTATCTTTAAAGAGGAGAGAATTATATGTGCTCCTCAAAAAGCTGATATAAATGTTATTTTTCCAGCTGGAGCAGATGAAAAAAATGTAATTAATATGTGTTCAAATAATTATCTTGGTTTATCTTCTCATAAGGATGTTATTGATGCTGCACATGAAGGACTGGATGTTAGAGGATATGGAATGTCTTCAGTTAGATTTATCTGTGGTACTCAGGATATTCATAAGGAATTGGAAGATAAATTAACTAAATTTTTGGGTACTGAAGATACAATCTTGTTCCCATCATGTATGGATGCAAATGGGGGAGTTTTTGAAGCAGTTTTAACAGATGAAGATGTTATGATTGCTGATAGACTTGTGCATGCTTCAATAGTTGACGGTATGAGACTTGCAAAAGCTATGACCGATACTTATAAGCATTCAAATATGAAACATCTTGAAAAAAAACTCAAACTTCATCAGGATAATAGAATTAGACTTATTTTAACAGATGTAG
>JAOZTV010000549.1 GCA_029939015.1 Candidatus Aminicenantota bacterium | reverse complement strand
ATAATAAAACCCATTTGCAACTTTAATTTCAAATAACAAATCATCCTCAATTAAGTTAGTTAGCCACTTTTTAGTTTCAACATCTGATAATTCAAAAGCTTCTTTTATTTCAACTGTAGTTACTTTCTCAAACATGTCAACAAATTTCAATATAGATTCTTTTGAAACATCGTGCTTAATTTCAATTAAGTCTCCATTTGAAAGATGATTAATTGTTGAAACGAAATTATCATATGACTGGTAACCTCTAAGTAAAATTTCCTTACCATCACCATTTCTAATTAAAAAACTAGGAAAACCATTAGCTCGGTAAGATTCTGTTAAATTTTTGTCTACTTTAAAATCCCTCTCAGCACTGCCATTTTCCATGTTTTTAATAAACTGAGTTATATTTAAACCACTTTCTTGAGCAAGTTCTATTAATACTTCCATGGTATTAGCTTGTTTTGCTTCAGCAGCAATAGCCTCGCGCATTCTTCTCAGAAACGTATTCGCTTTTTTTTCATCCTGTAATTGTGCTGCTTTATAAGCAATATTCATTGGATATGTTGATGGGTTATTGTCATCAAAAAGATGAAATCCCTCAGCTTGTACAGGCATGCCATGTCTTGCTGAAGCTTCCAGCCAATGTTTGCCAACTTGTTTGTTAAAAAGGTTTAGATCTCCACCAATATTATTTCTTGGATCTAAAAAGGTATGGGCATCTTTAACTAAACCTCCCATGACAAAACTAATATTTATTTGTTCATTAAAACGATATTGTAATTTACGCAAGATAGGTTCACTTCCCCAGCACCAGGTACATGCAGGGTCAGTAAATTCAATAATATTCAATATGTTTTTTTTTGTTTTTTTCATAAAAACCTCCAATAATATTTTTACTATATAATATTACTATTGAAAACTTTTAGAGTAAATGGACAAACCAAATGAATTTAAAGAGCTTTTAAGAATTAAAAAATTTTTCAAGATATTTATAAGTGAGTTCCAATTCTTTGTTTTTGGAAATTACTTGGGGCAATACCAGTATGCTTTTTAAAGTACCGGCTAAAATAAGCAGGATCGTCAAAACCAAGCTTATATGCAATATCTTTTAAAGTTTTATCTGTGTTGAGGATTAGTGCTTTTGCTTCAGATATAATTTTATTCTGAATTACTTCACTGGCAGTTTGACCGGATGAAATTTTTGATATTTTATTAAGACAATAAGGGTGGATATTTATAAGATCAGCATAATAAACAACAGTCCTATCTTCTGTGTAATCGGATTCCAGGATTTTTTTAAATTTTTTAAATATAGGATTTGCCTTTTTTTTTGAAATTTTCTCATTTTTCTCATTTTTAGACAAGGCTGGTCTATGAAGATTTTTTTTTGTTTTATTTTTTAACATAGTTATTTATCAATTTACAGTACTTATTTTATATTAAACCAAATTCACTAAAATATAAAAAATTGAACTGGCTTTAGAATATTTT
>JAOZTV010000224.1 GCA_029939015.1 Candidatus Aminicenantota bacterium | reverse complement strand
ACCAGTAACAATAATAGATGGAAGCTTTTTTTTCACTATTTTCACCTCATTAATTTTTACTATAATTAATAATAGTAAATTATAAAATATTAAAAAAAAATAATCCAGTCTTTTTAATGATTTTTAAAGTATTTATTTTGATATTATGGTATGATATTTTTTATTTAACTCAGGGAGATTCTAATTATGAATAATAATTATGATATTGCTATAATTGGTGGTGGCATCATTGGAATGGCAACGGCTTATTATTTGAGCTCAAAAAACATTAAACTTATAGTTATTGAAAGAGAGACTATAGGTTCCGGTTCAACCAGCAGATGTATTGGGGGAATTAGACAGCAATTTTCTACTCCTTCTTCAATTAAAATAATGAAAGAAAACCTAAAACTCTTCTCTGAAATGGAAGAGGAGTTTGGCTTTTCTGTAGAATTTGAACAGGGTGGTTATTTACTGCTTGCTCATAATGAAAAACTCCTTGAGGTTTTTAAAAATAATGTAAAAATACAGCAACAGGAAGGTGTTAAGGTATCATTAATAAGTGCAGGGGAAGCAAAAAAGATAGTTCCAAGTCTTAATGTTGATGGAGTTCTTGGCGCTGCCTATTGCCCCGATGATGCCCAGGCATATCCATTTTATATTTTAAAAGGTTATAAAGAAGGTATTGAAAAAAATGGTGGACAAATTTTAACAGGCAAGCCTGTTGTTAATCTACAAAAGAAAGATAATTTTCTAATAGAATTAGAAGATGGAACTAAAATAGAAGCAGATAAGGTTTTATTAAGTGCAGGCCCCTGGACAAAGGAGATTGGTAAAATAATTGGTTTAGACCTGCCAATATTCCCTGAGCGGCACGAGGCAATGATAACGAGTAGAATGGATAAATTTTTTGATCCAATGATAGTTGATTACAGATCAGACGGTTGTTATTTTCAACAACTTCAAACAGGACAAATTATTGGATGTTTTACACCTATCCCAAATGTACCTGGAATAAGAGAAGATGTCTCACCTGATTTTTTGCCACAGATTGCAAAAAGAATGGTAAGGCTTGTCCCTGCTCTTAAAAATGCATCTATTCTCAGACATTGGTCTGGAAGCTATAGTATGACACCTGATGGGAGTCCTATTGTTGACGAAACAAATATAAAAGATCTCTATGTCTCTGCTGGAATGAGTGGACATGGTTTTATGTTCGGGCCTGCTCTTGGGAAATATATGGCACATTTTATGTTAACAGGTAAATGGCTTGTCGATTTTTCTGAGTTTGCCATTGACAGAGATTTTAGTGGTAAAGAAAGTTTAAAATAACGAAGGGAGGAAAACAAAATGTTAAAAATAGGTTATGTACAAAATTTAAAAATAAAAGAAATTACTATGAAAGGTGCAGTTTTAGTATGTGATAAAAATGAAGAAACTGTTACTCTTGCGGCTGACCTGATACCAAGGAATGCAAAAGTAGGTAATAAACTTGAAGTATTTGTATTTACAGATCATTTTGGTAATCTTGTAGCTTCATTAAAAAAACCTTTGGCAGAGGCTGGAGACATCGCATATTTAAAAGTAGAAGAATTCACACATAAGGGAGCTTTTTTAAATTGGGGATTTATAGTTGAATTGTTTTCACCAAGAGAAAATATTTTTTATCATTTAGAAGAAGGAAAATCTTACCTCTTCAGATTATTTGCAAATAAAGAAGGAAAAATAAGAGCAACAACAGATATTTATGATTACTTGAAAATAGGTTCAAAATATCAGAAAGATGATTTAGTAAATGGCGTAGTTTATAAAATACTTGAAAATGAAAGTGTCCTTGTTGCTATTGATAATATATATTTTGGACTGATACCTAAAACTGAAAATTATACTGACCTCAACTATGGAGATAAAATATCAGGAAGAGTTATTAGAGTAAGAGAAGATGGCAAACTTGATGTATCAACAAGGAAAAAAGCAGGAATACAATTAATGGACGACTCTGAAATAATTTTGAAAAAAATGAAAGCAAATGATGGGATTTTAAACCTTACAGATAGAAGCGACCCTGATAAAATAAAAAAAGAACTGAATATAAGTAAAAAAGCCTTCAAAAGAGCAGTAGGAAGACTTCTCAAAGACGAATTGATAAAAAAGAACGAAGATTCTTTGGCTCTTATTTCTACTACTTAAAATATAAAAAAAGCTATACTTAGTAAATTAATTACCCATAATGTTATAGATATTTCTTTAAATTCAAATTTAATTATTTTAATAATTGTATATAGAATAAAGCCAAGTGCAATTCCTGTACTTATACTAAAAGATAATGAAATCATTATCAATATTATAAACGATGGTAATCCTGTTTCAATATTTTTGAAGTTTATTTTTCCAATATTTTTAATCATTGCATAGCCAACCATTATCAATGCCGGAGCTGTTGCATAGGAGGGTACAATAGCAATTATTGGAACAAAAAAGATAGCAAGAATAAATAAAACGCCTGTGGTAATAGATGTAAGCCCTGATTTTCCTCCACTTGAAATACCTGCAGCTGATTCAATATAGGTTGTTGTAGTTGAGGTACCAAATAATGCACCTATCATTGTTGCAATAGCATCAATTCCAAGAAGTTTTGAAATTTGAGAAATATCACCTTGCTCATTTTTCAAGCCTGCTTTCTCAGATAGCCCGACAATTGTTCCTATACTATCAAAGAGATCAACAAACATCAATGAGAATATTGGTGCAATAAGTCCAATTTTCAATGCTCCTAAAATATCTATTTTAAAAAATATTTTAGATACATCAATATTAAATGAAAATAAATTTTCCGGTAATTCATTATATCCAAAAATTATGGATAGAAGAGTTATAAAGAATATTCCAAATAATAAGGAACCTTTAATTTTTTTAATATCCAATAGGATTATAAAAAAGAACCCTATAAGCCCAATAATTACGGTGGGAGTGAATTCTCCTACTTTTACATAAGTTTGTGGATCTTTGACTATCAAACCCAAATGCTGTAACCCAATAAATGAAATAAATATTCCAATACCAACAGTAATTGCAATAACGAGATCCTTTGGTATTGCCTTAACAATTTCCTGTCTAAATCCAGTAAGAGTTAATATAAAAAAAACAAGACCAGACAAAAATACCATACCAAGGGCTGTTTCCCATCTTATTTTTTGACCAATAACAAGCGAAAAAGTAAAAAATGCATTTAATCCCATTCCAGGAGCCATGGCAAAGGGAGAATTAGTTAATAAACCTGTAATTATGGTAATAATACCGGAAACTATACAAGTAATAATAATCAATGCTGTTTTATCCATTCCAGTATTGGATAAAATATCAGGATTTACAAATATAATATATGACATTGTTAGAAATGTAGTAAGTCCTGCAATAATTTCAGTTGAATAATCAACCTTTTTACCCATAAAAGATTTCATAAAAGCTCCTATTTTAATTTTTTTTAAGCAATAAATGAAGTAATAAGTCCTATCAATCCACCAAATACTCCGCCCCAGACTACAAGCCAGCCAAGATGCTTTCTTATCATTTCCTGAATAATCTCTTTAACCATCTGTGGAGTTAATTCATCTAATCTCTTTGTTACAATATTTGATATTTTAACAATAATGTCATCATTACTATCGCCACCAATCAACTTATCCATAACCTTTTTCTTGAATTTTTCTTCAGATGCAAGGTCTATAATTGTTTGTTGCATCTTAGCAATGAAAGGTTCTTTTAAAGGAATTAATGCAGCTTCACCTCCAAACATTCCAAGCATATTGCCAAAGGGTGATTCGAGGATTATTTTTACCAGAGCATCAAAGGCCTTATTCATATCAAGCTCTAATAAAAAATCCTCAATTTTAATATCTTTTTGTGATTTATTATCACTAAAAAATTTCTTTAAGTTTTCAGGTGTAAAAAATTGATTCATTATAAGGTCATAAATTGCCTTCTTAAAATCCTCAAAACGTGCTGGTATTACTCCTGAACCATATAAATATGGAATCTTTTCAAATAACATATAAATTGCAAGCCAGTTAGTTATTGCCCCGGATAAGGCAAATAAACCAATATTTAATACATGTTTTTTGATAGCTATAGGTAAGAATAAGGATATCAATATTATAAGAAATGATAATATATTAGTAATTAAACTTTTATTTAAGTTTATTTTTGTTTTTTGCATAAAAATCCTCCAGATTTTACTTTATTACCTAATTAGGTATTTGAAAAAAATCAGTTTATTAAAAAATGTTAAACCTGTCAAGTATTTTGTACAAATCATACAAAAACTTTCACGCCTGATAAAGAACTATCTATACTAAAGCAATAAGTCATCGTCATAACAATCTATTTAAAAAAGTTATTAATAATAAAAAGACAGGACCAATTAATATATAATATACTTTTGAATAATTATTAACATGAATAATATTTAATCCAAATAAACCAGGATGATTCGTTTCTAATTTAATATTCAGTATATGATATCCAATATATTCTGAAACTAATAAACCAGCCCAATAAAGGATTATTAACACTATAAGTTTATATTTAAAAGAAAACAACTCGTATAATATACTTATACTAAATAATCCTGCAACCCACCAAACTACTGCCCAAAAATTAATTCCTAAAATAAAAATGTTTTTTTTACGATAAGTATAAATTTTACTAAATTTTACCCAAGTCAAAGATATTAAAAAAGTTAAAATAAAATATATTAATAGTTTAGTTATCATATTTTTAAAATTGAAGAAAAAGTGTGACTGAGCTTTGCATTTTCAATTAAATTTATGCAGACACAAAGATAGTTATTATATACAGGGTAATGAGAGCCAATGAATTTAATGATAGGAATTTGAATATTTTACTTTCTGATTTTCTTATAATCGCAAAGAATGCAATAAAATTCATTAAGATTGCAATAACCCCTACTGTGACATTTTTTGAGGAAATTGCAGTAAGTATATTTCCTTTTAAATAGAAAATATCAAGTACTAAAATAATTGCTATATTAAAAAGGTTGCTTCCTGCGATATTTCCTATGAACATATCAAATGCACCAATTCTTGCTGCTTGAAATGATACAACAAGTTCAGGAAAGGAGGTTACAAATGCAATAAATATAATACCTATTAATGTATCACCCCAATTCATTACTAGTGCTATTTCTCTGCCAACTATAGGAAGATATAGTCCTATTGCAATAATTGCCATTGCAGATACTG
>JAOZTV010000548.1 GCA_029939015.1 Candidatus Aminicenantota bacterium | reverse complement strand
ATGCCAATCAGGAAAAATGGATAAAAATGTCAATTAAAAATGTAGGAAATATGGGGAAATTTTCAACAGACAGGACTATTTCAGAATACGCAAAAGAAATATGGAATGTTAAATCTATAGAGGTTAAATAATTAACAAGACTTATTACGGTAGTTTTTTCTTCCCAATTTTGACATTATTTTTTTTTTATGTTTAAATAAGCCATAAATTTAAATAGAGGGATTTCTTATGATAGAATTGATTTTGATAGGTTCTTTTGCAGGTATAGTAATGGGTGCAGTTGGTGTTGGTGGCGGTGCAATCATCATTTTTTGTCTTTCATTTTTTTTAGAATTCCCACAGAAACTTGCACAGGGTACAACCCTATTTATAGTTGCAGCCCCCATCAGTCTATTAGCAGCAATGAATTATTATAGACAGGGTTTTGTCGATATTAAAGCAGGATTGATTATTATGCTAGCCTTTCTTATATTCAGTATAATTGGTTCACATCTTGCTGTTCATCTTCCAAATGGAGTGTTAAAAATCCTATTAGGTTTGATGCTGTTATTTATGGGTGTTAAAATAATTATTTCAGGTTGGACTGCAATTAATTAAATTTAAAAAACATCAAAAACTAAAATGAATGATAATATAGCTGTCAATATTGAACAAATTGGAATTATAAAAACTCCTTATGAAGATAAGGCTCCATTTCAACCCATAGATAATGATAAAGAAGAATTCTATATAATTATTAATGAGCAGTATAGAGATGGTCTGAAAAAACTAAAAACATTCAAATACATTTATATTATCTACTATTTAAACCAGATAAAAATAGAAAAAAAAATGCTTATAAGTCCTCCATGGGCTGAAAAGAAAGAAATTGGTGTTTTTGCAAGTCGTTCACCTATGCGTCCAAACCAGATTGGTTTAAGTATAGTAAAGATAAAGAAAATTATTGACAATAGAATATACACTTCCGGACTGGATGTTTTTAATAATACGCCATTGCTTGACATTAAACCATATATAAAGGATTTAGATAATAAAACAGATGCTAATAATGGTTGGGTAAGCGAACTTAATGATGATGGGCATTTAGCTCTACATATAAACGGTATTCCTCATAATTATTAAAAAGTGAAAAACTACGATATTATAATAATTGGTGCAGGGCCTGCAGGTTTGATTGCTGCAATAGAAGTTAATAAACATTCTAAATCTATCTGTGTTTTGGAAAAAATGGAAAGACCTGCAAAAAAACTTGAAATTTCAGGAAAGGGACGATGTAATATCACAAATAGTGCAGAATTGAAAAGTTTTTTGTCTCACTTTGGGAAAAATGGCAGGTTCTTGAGATATTCATTCTCAACTTTTTTTAATGATGACCTGCTTAAATATTTTCAGAATCTTGGTGTAAAGTTTAAACTTGAAAGGGGTGGTAGATACTTTGTAGAGAGTGATAATTCAACCGAACTTATTAATGCCCTTTTAAATA
>JAOZTV010000223.1 GCA_029939015.1 Candidatus Aminicenantota bacterium | reverse complement strand
TTTAAACTTTACCAATAATATCAAACATTGGTAAGTACATTGCAATAACTACACCACCAACCAGACCACCAAGAAAAACAATCATTATCGGCTCCATCAATGATATAAGAGCTGAAACAGAAGCGTCAACTTCTTCATCGTAAAAATCAGCTATTTTTTCGAGCATTGTTGACAGGGAACCTGTTTGTTCACCAACTGATACCATCTGGGTAACCATAAAAGGAAAAACCTTAGTTTCCTCCCAGGCTTCCCATAGAGGACGACCTTCCTGAACTGCCAATCTACTTTTTAATACAGCATCTTCAATGATAGAATTGCCTGCTGTTTTAGATGTGATAGTAATAGCCTCAATAATTTCAACACCGGAGTTTAATAATGTCGCAAGGGTTCTTGTAACTCTGGCTACACCAACTTTCATTAGTAAATCACCAAATATAGGTGCTTTGAGTTTAAGTTTATCAATAACTCTTTTGCCTTTAAAGGTACTATAATAAGACTTAATAACAAAATATAAAGCGATAAAGGCAAACACAATTTTGAAAAAATGATCCTGTAATATTTGAGAAGCATCGACTACAATTTGAGTTGGTAGTGGAAGCTTGGCTCCCATTCCTTCAAAGAGAGTTTGAAAAACAGGCACAACTTTCATTAAAATAACAGAAGTCAGGATGACTCCAATTACCAAAACAGCGACAGGATATGCCATTGCAGATTTAACCTTACCTGTTAACTTTGTTATATTCTCAATATAGGAAGATAATCTTAATAAGATAGTATCAAGATTACCAGAGGCTTCACCAGCTTGAATCAAACTTGTATAAAGTTCATTAAATATTTTGGGGTGTTTCTTCATAGAGTTTGAAAGATTTGCACCACTCTCAACTTCTTTTTTAATATCTTCTAATGCATTGGCAAAACCAGGATTTCTCTGCTGTGTTGCAAGAATTCCTATTCCCTGTGTAATGGGAAGACCTGCGTTAAACATAACGGAAAGTTGTCTATTAAAGACTGACAAATCACGAAGTTTAACCTTAGTAACTTTTTTTCCCAAACCTGGGATTTTTAACTCTATTCCTTTCTTTTTTATACTAAGAATCTGTATTTGCTCTTTTTCTAATTGTGATTGAACTTCAGACTGTTTTTTGCCTTCTCTTGAACCCTCAACAATATTTCCAATTTTGTTTTTTCCTTTAAATATAAATACCGGCATTTATTCCTCCATTAAAAATTCTTAGAACTATAGTTTTGGTTCCTGCCTGCAGAGTTGGATTTTGCATTTACATGACTTCCAATTCCACTTGGACCTCTTTTTATCATTTCTGTTAATTCTTCAGCATTATGAGAAACATTCATGGCTAACTCAATAGATATGTTCTTTTTGAAATAGAGGTTAGCTAGTGACTGATTAAATGTTATCATACCAAATTTCTCCTGTCCAGTCTGCATTGATGAATAGATTTGGTGTATCTTGTTATCTCTGATAAGGTGTCGGATTGCAGGGTTGGGAACGAGTACTTCTATTGCAAGACATCTTCCCACACCACCAATTTTGGGTAGCAGGGCTTGAGTTACAATACCCTCAATATTCATTGATAATTGAGTTCTTACCTGCTCTTGTTGATGTGGTGGAAAAACATCAATAATTCTATTTATAGTTTGTGATGCAGAGTTTGTATGAAGAGTCGCAAAAGTTAAATGACCTGTTTCTGCAATAGTAATCGCTGCCTGTATAGTTTCTAAATCTCTCAATTCACCAATTAGCACAACATCAGGGTCTTCTCTAAGAGCCGATTTTAAAGCAGGTGCAAAACCTTTTGTGTCAGCAAAAAGCTCTCTTTGGTTGATCATTGCTTTCTTATGACCATGAAGATATTCAATAGGGTCTTCAATTGTTATAATATGCAATTGTCTTTCAGCGTTTATCTTATCAATCATAGCTGCCAATGTTGTTGTTTTTCCTGAACCTGTTGGTCCTGTTACAAGGACAAGTCCTCTATGTTTATCAGCAAAAGATGAAACAACATTAGGTAAACCTAATTCATCAAAACCAAGTATCTTATATGGTATTTGCCTGAAAGCTGCAGCCACCGCTCCTCTCTGCATAAAAACATTTGCTCTGAATCTTGCAAGTCCTTTTATTCCGAATGAAAAGTCAAGCTCCCAGTTTTCTTCAAACTTATACTTTTGGTTATCATTTAGAATACTATAAACAATCTGCTTCGTTTCAGCAGGAGTTAGTGGGGGATGTTCAATCCTTTTTATTTTGCCGTGTACTCTGATAATTGGCGCCGTATTTGTAGTAATATGAAGGTCTGTCCCTTTTTCGCTAACCATTATCTTTAATAATTGTGGTAAAGGTAAAGCCATTATTTATCTCCTTATGCTCTTGTAGTTTCTCTTAATACTTCTTCAAGAGATGTCATTCCTGCCTTGATTTTTTCAAGTCCACTCATTCGTAGTGTAAGCATACCTTTCTCTTTTGCTTTTTGTCTTAATTCAGCTGTTGACACTCCGAGCATTATCTGTTCTTTTAATTCTTCGTCTAATTCCATTACTTCATAAAGTCCAACTCTACCCTTATAGCCTGAATTATGACATTTCGGACATCCCTTAGGTTCAAAAATGACTACATTTTTTGCTACCTCTGGTGCATATCCAATATCTATTAGTGTCTGCATTGGGATTTTAATTTCTGCCTTACAATTTTTACAAAGTCGTCTAATTAATCTTTGAGCAACAACCAGGCGTACGGCACTTGAGACTAGAAATGGTTCAATTCCCATATTTATCATACGTGCAATTGTTGAAGGTGCATCATTAGTATGAAGTGTTGATAAAACCATATGTCCTGTTAATGAAGCTTTAATTGCTATGTCTGCTGTTTCAAAGTCTCTGATCTCACCAACAAGAATTACATCAGGGTCCTGTCTCAAAAATGATCTTAATGATGCCGGAAATGTCAAACCTATTGATTCTTTAATATTTACCTGATTAATACCAAATAAATTAAATTCTACAGGGTTTTCCGCTGTCATTATATTTATGTCTTCACTATTAAGTTTTGACATAGCTGAATAAAGTGTGTTTGTCTTTCCAGAACCTGTTGGACCGGTAACAAGAACGATGCCCCATGGTTCTTTAATATTTCTCTCAAATTTTTCAAGAGATGACCGTTCAAAACCAAGTTTTGTCATATCAAGCATTAGATTATCTTTATCTAAAATTCTGATAACTATTTTTTCACCGTAAATTGTTGGTAGTGACGATACTCTCATGTCAACTGTTTTTTTATGTCCGTTTATGTCAAGTTTAGTTTTAATCCTTCCATCCTGAGGCAATCTTTTCTCAGCAATGTCTATTCCAGCGATTAATTTTAATCTTGAAAGGATTTTATTCTTCAAATTCATTGGCGGTGTCATATATTCATGAAGAATACCATCTGATCTAAATCTTACTCTAAATGTTTTTTCATAAGGTTCAAAGTGAATATCCGATACTTTTTGAGTGATAGCGTCTTTAAATGTTAAGTTGACCAGTTTAATTGCTGGTGCATCTTCGTCAATATCTCCAAGGAATTCTTCCTCTTCCTCTTCCTCCATCATTTCTATAGAACCTTCATCGCCAAGCTCAATTTCTTCAAGAAATCTCTGTGCTTCTATTCCTGTTGCATTGCCATAATACTTATCTATTGATTCAAGTATTGAGCTTTCTGGAGAAATTACAGCCTGAATTCTAAGATTTGTAGAAAATCTTATCTCTTCCTGAACAAAAAGATTGGAGGGATCAGACATTGCAAGAGTTAGTATTGAACCAATTCTATGAACAGGCATAATAATATGTTTTCTGGCCATATCCGGCTTTATAAGGTCAAGTACCTTTTCGCCAATATCAAATTTTGATAAATTAATAGAAGGATATCCAAATTGTTTACTTAAAACTTGAGCAATATCTTCTTCGGTAATATAACCCTGTCTAATTAAAACACTGCCTAATTTTCCAGGTTGTTTTTTTTGTAATTCGAGTGCAGTATCTAATTGATCCTGCGAAATTTTCCCATCATTCAGTAAAAATTCACCTATTTTCATTGTCATGCACTTATTTTAAGTAAAAAAAAAATATAAGTCAAATTTTTTAAGTAAAAAAAATTATTTTTATGAATTTAGGTTATAAGCTATTGAATAATAATAAATCCTGATACGGCAATATTTTTGATTTTCCCCTCTGTATCTAATCCCATTCCGCAGTCAACAATTATTTTATTCATATTAAATCCCAAACCTAATCCATAGAGAGTATGTGATTTACTGCCAATGAAATATTCACTAGCAAGATCAGTCAAAATCCCTGCTCTGATAAAGAATTTGTTTTGGAAAAAACCCTTTTCAATACCGAATGAAATAGGCTGCATCTCCTCTCCATTATAAATCAGAACAGCTTTTTTTATATCCATATCAATGAAAAAATTCAGATTATTTGAAGGTCTAAAGGCTATACCGGCAATTATTCTCTGTTTTAACTCTATCTCATTATCGTTAAAAGAAATTACAGGATTTCCATAGTTTTTAAGTATTACTCCAGCTCTAAAATATTGTCCAATATTCATATTTGCTGCAAAGTCCATAACTATCTTAGAAAACTCACCCTGTGCATCTGCCCATCCATTTGACACATAGCTATCTATCTTCTTGTCATTATTAAATATTTTATTATCACTCAATTTATTCTGAAATCGATTTCCATTTCCTTTCAAATAGCTCAGAGTTGCACCAATATAAAAATCCTGAGAAAAATTCATAGCATAACCAATTGAAAATTTTTTATAGCTAAGCCCAAGAAAGTCAACTTCAAGAGAATTTATATCCTGACTTGAAATTTCAGATACATCCTTTGAGAGTATATCGTTACTAACTGGACTAATTACCGATTCGTTTTCAAATGATATTGAAATACCATATCCATTACCAACAAAGCCAGGGTTTTGAGATTTAAAACCATATAAACCAACCTTGCTTGAATATAAGTCTTTAATAGAATTCCATGCTAAATTTTTATCAATATCTGTTAATGTGTCAAAATTTTCCAAATCAAAGGCAATTGTTTCGTTGAGCTTATCAAAAAAGTCAAGATAACTCCTATATGATTGTTGATATTGATAGCCACTCATTGAAAATGTAACAGAGGCAAGAAATGAGGGGTTGAGAAACAGCATATTAATGTCAAAATTGAATGCAGTTGAGGCATACCCAAGTGAAAGTGA
>JAOZTV010000547.1 GCA_029939015.1 Candidatus Aminicenantota bacterium | reverse complement strand
TTCAGTTCGTAATTTGTGCTTCTTCCACCTGGTTTTTCTTGCCTCAATATACCTTTCTCAATTAAATCTTTCATATCGCGTAAAGCTGTGTCTTGAGAGCATTTTGTGATTTTAGCCCATTTTGATGTCTTTAATTTCCCTTCAAAACCATCAAGAAGTTTGTTTAACATCAATCGTTGACGACTGTTTAATTCTGTATTTTTGATTTTATCCCAAAAATCAGCTTTATAAAGCACCTTCTCTACCGTTAATTCTGTGTTTTCCAAGGCACGAAATAAACAATTAAGATACCAAACTAACCATTCAGTAATTTCACCATCTTTATGTTGAGTTTTCTGCAAGATGTTATAATAAACTTTTCTATCAATCTGAATTTGATTAGAGAGACTGTAAAAACGCTGCGAACTGTTATCTGACCGAGCTAATAACAAATCAGAAATTGTTCTTGCAATACGCCCGTTACCATCATCAAAAGGATGAATGATAATAAACCAAAAATGTGCAATAGCCGATTTAATTACTAAATCTATTTTTGCGTCACAATTAAGCCATTCAAGAAATCTATCCATTTCATTTTTTACTTGCCCATGAGATGGAGCCTGATAATGAACTTTTTCTTTTCCAATAGGTCCGGATACAATTTGCATTTCTCCTTTTCGATAATGACCTGCATCGATTTTATACATTCCACTTCTGCCTGTTGGAAAAAGAGATGCATGCCAACCAAATAATCTTTCTTCTCCAAGAGGTTTTTGATAATTTTGAGTTGCATCAAACATCATTTCAACAACACCTTCAACATTTCTATCTGGATATATCATTCCTGCATAATCCAACCCCAATTTTCTCGCAATTGATGAACGGACTTGTTCATAATTAAGTATTTCGCCTTCTATCTCTGATGATTTTAAAACATCAAGTGTCAAAGTTGAGAGTAATGTTTCCTCTTTTACTGAAAATCCCAATGCACTAATTTGTCCAAAAACTTTTCCCTGTAAGTGACGCACTTTTCCAAGAATAACTTGAATTTCCTTTTCATTCCAAGTAAAGCTAGGCCAATTGTTATATTGATAGATATATTTTATCATAATTATTTCCTTAATATGCTACAGAACCACATGTTATTCTCCGCATATTTAATGATTATAGCACAAATATTCTCCGCATATATGTTTTTTATTATATTATTTACTGAAAGTTTATCTTATTTCGCTTTTAATATCATTTTGTTGCTGATATATAAATCATTTTGTGAATCTCTCGTCATCTTTTGTTTTTCCGAGTTTATATACGTTATATTCAAGCCACCCATTTTTTGTCACTTTTCTAATATCAAATTCTGATACGTAAGGCTTTATATCCAAAAGAGGTGTTCCATCTATAATATCAACATCTTTAATGTATAGTATATTGTTTTCAATTTTATTGAGACGTACAATTGAAATTCCAATAGGATTCGGTCTACTTGGTGCACGTGTTGCAAAAAC
>JAOZTV010000018.1:4592-18140 GCA_029939015.1 Candidatus Aminicenantota bacterium | reverse complement strand
AATTATAAACCCTATTTGTACATAATTTACGAAAGACAAACAAATCAATTTATGACATATTCAAAAAAATATAAAAAAATAAATGTTGAATTATTTTTGAATTTATTATACTATTAGTTTAGAGTAGTTATAATAATTTAATAAACTTTTAACTACTAGCAGGAGGATATAATGAAAGCAATTGATTGTGAAGCTGATTTAATGCCTAATGGTCATCTTATATTACCAAAAGATATTGTAAAGAAAATAATGAAAAATGCCACAAATTTTAAAAGTATTAAAAAAAGAGTTATTATTCTAAATAACTCCATTAACCATAACAAATTGGATGAATTTTGTGGTAAATGGATGAATGATGATGCTGATGAAATTGTAAATGATATTAGACTAAACAGAGAACAGAATAATCGATCTGAGAGCATTATTCTTTAAATATAAATGACTGAAAATTATTTATTAGATACAGATATTATTATATATTGGTTAAAAAATAAATATCCAAAAATAAATAATAAAATTAAACAAATTAGTGAAAACTGTATTTATATTTCTTCAATTACAGTAGCGGAACTCTATTTTGGTGCATTTAATTCAAAACAGAAAGATAAAAATATTTTTTTGATAGATAAATTATTGAAAACCATTAATGTGATTAATTTTGATGAAAATATTGGAAAAATTTTTGGAAATATTAAAGCAGATTTAAAAAATAAAGGACAATTAATAAATGATTCTGACCTTTTTATAGCAGCAACAGCTATTTCAAATAACATGATTTTAGTTACAAATAATGAAAGGCATTTTAAAAGAATAATCACATTAAAAGTAGAAAATTGGAGCAAATAAAAAAAATCAGCGAAAGTTTGAAAAAAATCTTGAATGGTACAAAAATGATAATCTCATTAATTTATAAAAGTCTGATTTATAATTAATATAGCGTAGAAAACTTAGTCAACTCTTCAATATAACAAATATTCATAGGAAAAAATGCAAAAAGTTACGTTTTTTTCTATGAATAATTGTGTTTTTTTTGTTTATATATGATATATTATAGCAGAGGTAATAAATGAAAAGAAAAATATATAAAGAATTACTCAACTGGAAAAAGTCGGAAACACAAAAACCTCTCTTATTGCAGGGCGCTAGGCAAGTTGGAAAAACATATTGCCTAAAAGAATTTGGTGACAAAGAGTTTTCAAATTACCATCTCTTTGATTTCATGGAAAACCCAACTTTAAATAAAGTTTTTGATTTAGACTTACAACCAAAAAGAATAATAAGGGATTTGGAAATTATATACGACATTAATATTGATATTAAAAATGATCTAATAATATTTGATGAGATTCAACAATGTCCCAAGGCTCTTACTTCATTAAAATTCTTTGCTCAAAATTTACCTATAGCCAATATTGCAGCATCAGGATCATTATTGGGACTGGGATTAAGTGATGATTCTTTTCCTGTAGGTAAAATTACTCGTATTAAACTCTACCCAATGGACTTTGAAGAATTTTTAATGGCTTTAGACCAAAATAAACTTGTAAAACTTATTAATACAATATCTTTAAATAAGTCTATTGTTGAGCCATTACATCAAAAATTATGGGACTTTTTCAAATACTTTATGATAACAGGAGGACTTCCAGAGGTTGTCAAAAACTTTAAAGAAAAATTCAATACTTTATCAGAAGCATTTAATATAGTTCGCAAACTTCAAACGGAGCTTTTAAAAGATTATATTGACGATATATCAAAACATTCCGGAAAAATTAAATCTGTGAAAATTGAAGCTGTTTTTAAAAATATCCCAGTCCAACTTGCAAGAGAGACAGATGGAATGAAGAAATTTGTTTTTAAGGATGTTTTATCAGGCTCATCAAGATATTCAAGTCTGGAAGCACCTATTGAGTGGTTAATTAAAGCTGGACTTGTATTTAAGATACCAGTTTGTGCAAAGCCTTTATTACCTTTACTGGCATATTCTGATGAAAAAAAATTTAAATTATATATGTTTGATGTAGGAATTTTAGGTTGTATGCTTGATCTTTCTCCAAAGACAATTTTTAATTATAATTATGGTTCCTATAAAGGATATTTTGCAGAAAACATTGTACTTACCGAATTATTTGCATGCTTGGATAAACCAATATACTCATGGAGTAAAAATACTTCTGAAATTGAATTTTTATTAGAAAATAATGGAGAAATAATACCAATAGAAGTTAAAGCGGGAATAAATACAAAGGCAAAAAGCTTGAAAGTCTATATTGATAAATTCAAACCAAAGAAAACATTATTACTAAGTGGTCGTCCAATACTTTTAAAAAATAAAATAAATATTCAATTGCCACTTTATTTAGCATCTAAATTTCAATCATTTTGTTGAGAATAGAAAAAAATAACTTGCAATTATATAGTTTTAAGTATAAAATATATTTTTATTTGAATTGAATTATTGGTCAATTTGAGTTTTATCTGGAGAGGTGTCCGAGTGGCTTAAGGAGCACGCTTGGAAAGCGTGTGTGCTTGTGAAGGTACCGTGGGTTCAAATCCCACCCTCTCCGGGTGGTATTTGAACCCACGAAGCACGGGGTTTAACAAATTTTGCCCCAAGCAAATTTGAATGGGAACGTAGAGACCACCCGTAGGGTGAACGAGTGATGAACGAGTGAGTTTATCCCACCCTCTCCGGGGCATCGCACTAATTCGCTCAGGAGCCCGGCAATATGAGCCTGTGAACTGTGTCAGGACCGAAAGGTAGCAGCACTAAGCAGATACTTGTATGTGACCGGGGTCTCCTGGGTTTTAATATATATTGATACTATGTATTTTGATACTTTGTGTCTTGGTACTGTGTACTACATAGGAAGTAAATAAAATGTATTTAGCATTAGCAAGAAAATATAGACCTCAACGGTTTGCTGACCTTATTGGACAGCCCCATATCACCAAAACTCTACAGAATGCAATAAAGATGGAAAAGCTTTATCCTGCTTTAATATTTTCAGGTATGAAAGGTGTGGGTAAGACTTCTGCATCAAGAATTCTTGCTAAAACTCTTAACTGTGAAAAAGGTCCGGATATTGAGCCATGTAATGAATGTTCAACCTGTATAGAGATTACTCGGGATAGTTCTCCGGATTATCTTGAAATAGATGGTGCATCAAATAATGGTATTGAAGAGATAAGATCTTTAAAAGAAACTGTTAAATATAAACCTCTGAAGAATAGGTATAGAATTGTTGTAATTGATGAAGTCCACATGTTGTCAACTTCTGCATGGAATGCACTGTTAAAAACAGTTGAGGAGCCACCTGAGCATACATATTTTATTATGGCAACAACAGATTTTCATAAAATACCTGCAACAATAGTATCGAGATGTCAGCATTTTGAATTTAAACGTATTCCTTATGAAACAATGGAAATACTTCTTAAAGATATATGCGAAAAAGAAGATATTAAAATTTCAAAATATGCATTACATATTATTTCTAAATCATCGGAAGGCAGTTTAAGGGATGCAAAAAAAATCCTTGACCAGGCTATTGCGATATCTAACGGAGATGTTAAGGACGAAGAAGTAATTGATATTCTTGGGATTATTAAAGAAGATGTATTTATTAATATTATAAAATATATTTTATCTGAAAATAGACGGGGAATTATTGAGATAGTTAATGACCTTTCTGAACGTGGTGTTGACCTCAGGTTCTTTTATGGAGAATATTTGAAGTTTTTAAGAGAACTGATTATTTTGAAATCAGTCAAAGATGCATCTTCTCTAATAAATATAAATCCAGAAACAATAAAGGATATAAATCTTATACTCAAAGATATATCTGATATTGAACTCCTTAGATATTTTAACGCAACAAGAGAGTTGGAATTAACGATGAGGCATACCGAATCGCCTAAGATTATTCTTGAATATCTTTTAATAAAATTGTCGTATTTTCCTTCTCTTGTACCTATCGAAGACCTGATTAAATCAATTGACAAGGGCAAGGTATCAATTCCTTTAGAAGTACAACCTGTCACTCAAAGAGTTGAACCAGAAATAAAAAAACATCATAATCAGAACGAAAATATCCATAAAGAACAGAATATTGAAGAAAAAAAAGCTGAATTAAATGCAAATGATTTAAAGGGAATATTGATAAGGGAGTGTGATGAAAATCCAAGATTAGCATCAGATTTAGGAAATTCCAGATTTACTTTAAATAATCAAGATTTAATACTTGAATTTAATGGTGATATGGATATGTCTTATGAGAATGTAAAAAATAATTTAAGTTTTTTACAAAATATTATAAATGAAAAATACAATAAACAATTTACTATAAAACCTGTTCTATCAAATAATAGCAATAGGGAAGAACAAAAGAAAAAAACTGATGAAATCAAGAAAGATACAAAAATTAATAAACTTGCAGATAAAATTAAAGGAAAGATTATTTCTGTTGAGAGTATAGATTAAATAAAGGAGAATTAAAATGGGAAAAATGCCAAATATGAATCAATTGATGAAAATGGCCCAGAATATGGCTAAGGATATGGAAGATAAGTTAAGTACTACTGAAGTTGAAGGTAATGCTGGTGGTGGAATGGTAAAAGTTGTGATGAATGGTCATAAAAGTATTTTATCATTAGATATATCAAAAGATGTTGTTGACCCTGATGATATTGAAATGTTACAGGATTTAATAATTGCTGCCGTTAATGATGCTCAAAGCAAAGCTGATGAAGAAATGAAAAGTTCAGCTGGTGCAGGTATGCCAAATATTCCAGGAATGCCTGGAGGTCTTCCTTTCGGTTAATTAATGCTAAAACCTCAAACACATATAATTAAACTTATTGAGGAATTAAACAAAATTCCCGGTATTGGAAAAAAAACAGCACAGAGAATAAGTTTTTTTTTATTAAAGCAGGAAAAAGATAGTGTTATGTCCCTTGCAAGAGCTATAATTGATGCAAGGGAAAAGACAATTTACTGTTCTTCCTGTAATAATATTACCGATACAGACCCTTGTGAAATATGCCTTGATAAAAGTAGATCAAAGAAAATATGCGTTATTGAGGAGCCATTTAATATATACTCTATTGAAAGAACACTTCTTTATTCAGGGTATTATCATGTATTGCATGGTAATTTATCTCCAATTTCAGGCATCGGTCCTGATGAATTAAAAATATCTAATCTAAAATCAAGAATAGTCGAAAATAATATAGAAGAAATAATACTGGCAACAAGCCCTACTACGGAAGGAAATGCAACAGCTCACTATATATCAGAATTATTAAAACCTTTAAATATTAAGGTGTCAAGATTAGCCCTTGGACTTCCAATAGGGGCAGATATAGACTTTGTTGACTCAGTAACGATAGCAAAAGCGATTGAAGGTAGAGTTCAGGTTTAATTATTTTTTTACAATTTTTTTTTTCAACATTTAGTTGATTTTACGTTAAAAAAAAGTTAGAATAATAATCTATGCAGGAAAATTTTATAATATATAATGAAGAATATGTTCAGGTTAAGGAGATTTTAAAAAATCTTACTAATACCACTCAATCAGAAATTGCTTTTATTACTGATTCAGAGGGGCATTGTATTGCCTCAACAGGAAATATGGAAGATTCATATCTTAATTCCATATCATCATTGATAGCTGGTAGTATCGCTGCTGTTAATAGTATCGCTCAGATGCTTAGTATGGATAAATTTAACAGTATTTTAACTGAATCAAATGACAAAAATCTTTATGTTACTTCAATTAATGAAAGGACTATGCTGATTATTATTTTTGATAAAGAATCAAATCTCGGATTGGTCAGATTTAGGGTTAAGAATGCTACAAAACAATTGGAATCTGTTTTTGTGAAAATTAATGAAAAAGCAATTGAAAATGCAGGTAAGCGTACAGAATCACTTTTTGAAGGTGTAACTGATGCTGATATTGATGAAATCTTTGGAGATTAAGAATGTCATTCCTTAATTATTCAACCAAAGAAATCAATTTTAAGATTGTTTATTATGGCCCTGGTCTAAGTGGGAAAACAACTAATATTAAACATATTTATAATAAAATTAAAAAAGATAATAAAGGGAAGATGGTTAGTCTTGCAACAGAAACTGAAAGAACGCTTTTTTTTGATTTTTTTCCTTTGGATTTAGGTACAATCAAAGGTTATAAGGTTAAATTCCATCTCTATACTGTACCAGGTCAGATTTATTACAGTAGTTCAAGAAAATTAATTTTAAAGGGTGTTGATGGACTTGTATTTGTTGCAGATTCACAACGAGAAAGATTTGAGGCCAATATTGAAAGTCTTGAAGATATGTTTGAAAACCTTGTTGAGTATAAAATAGATTTTAATACAATGCCATTTGTTCTTCAATTAAATAAGAGGGATTTACCAAATGTTACTCCAGTTGATGAATTAATATCAGCTCTGAGAAAAAAGAATGAACCTGTGTTGGAAGCTATCTCAATGAAAGGTGATGGTGTTATAGAAACTTTAAAGAGTATTTCAAAGTTAGTTATGATAGATGTAAAGAAAAAACTTGGTTAAACCTAAGTTAAGCGATTCTTTCGGCGAATAGGCTAAAGTCTGTTGCAACATAAGGTTTTACAAAAATCCTCGACATACTTATTAGTATGACTATGGTTTTTGCAAAACCTTCTGTCAACAACATTCTTAACCTCTTCATCCAAAACAATCGCTCAATTTAGGTTAAATTTTACTTTATTTTGCTGTAAAGTCTTAATAGTGTTGACTTTAGGGCAGTTTTGATGTAAATTAGTGAATTAAAATAGGAGAAAAAATATGAATAAGAATGAATTAGCAGTTCAAATGGTTAAGGATGCTGGCGTTACAAAGAGTGATGCTGTTAAAGTTATAGACGGGTTTGTTGAAGCATTAACTGAAGAATTAAAGAAAAAAGATGGTTCTTTAACTTTAGTTGGTTTTGGAACTTTTAAAGTAGTTGAAAAAAAACAAAAAAAAGGTAGAAATCCAAGAACTGGTGAAGAAATAACAATTCCAAAAAAGAATGTTGTTAAATTCGTTCCTGGAAAAAAACTTAAAGAATTAGTTAAATAGTTAATAGAGGCGCATAACTCAGTTTGGCTAGAGTGTTACCTTGACGTGGTAGAAGTCGGCGGTTCGAGTCCGCCTGTGCCTATGCTTATTTAACTTATAAATAAAATAAATTAATCTAATGACAGACAAAATAATAACAAACTTAAGTAAAGAAGAAGAGCTTTCAATTTATAGACATTCTTGTGCACATTTACTTGCTCAGGCTGTTTTAGAATTATATCCAGAGGCAAAAATTGGTATTGGTCCTGCGATAGATTCCGGGTTTTATTATGATTTCATTGTAAATGAACCGTTTACTCCTGAAGATCTTCAGAAAATTTCAAAGAAAATGAAATTTTATGTTAAGCAAAATATTAAAATTGAAAGACTAGAATGGAAAAAAGAAGAAGCTGAAAAATATTTTTCAGACATGGGGCAGGATTTAAAACTTGAATTAATTAAGGATAAAGTTGTAGGCGATACTGTTTCGGTATATAAACAGGGTGAGTTTATTGATATGTGTGTTGGTCCACATCTTCTTAAGACTGGCTTATTAAAGCATTTTAAAATAATGTATTCTTCTGCTTCGTATTGGAAAGGGGATGAAAAAAATGCACCTATGCAAAGGATTTATGGTATTGTCTTCCCAAATGCTGAAGAATTAAACGATAGAATTAAGTTTTTAAAAGAGGCAAAAGAAAGAGATCATAGAAAACTTGGTAAAGAATTGGACTTATTTTCAATAAACAATGAAGTTGGTGCTGGAATTGTTTTATGGCATCCTAAAGGTTCAATGATACGTCATGAAATTGAAAAATTCTGGAAAGACGAGCATATTAAGAATGATTATGAGTTGCTATACACTCCTCATATTGCAAGATTAGATCTTTGGAAAACAAGTGGTCATCTTGATTTTTATTCTGAGAATATGTTTGCTCCAATTGAATTTGATAATACGAAGTATCAATTAAAACCAATGAATTGTCCGTTTCATTTAAGTGTTTTTAAAGCTAAAAATAGAAGTTATAAAGAGATGCCTTTTAGATGGGCTGAATTAGGCACAGTATATAGATATGAAAGAAGTGGCGTTTTACACGGTTTAATGAGAGTAAGAGGATTTACACAGGATGATGCTCATATTTTTTGTACACCAGAACAATTAGAAGCTGAAATACAGGAGTTAATTGATTTTACCTTATTTATTTTAGGTTCGTTTGGTTTTAAAGACGTTGATATTTTTCTGTCAACAAGGCCTGAAAAATATGTTGGAGAATTAGACAAATGGGAACTTGCAACAAATGCTTTGGAAGGAGCATTAAAGAATGGTAAGCATAAATATGAAATTGATCCGGGTGAGGGTGTTTTTTATGGTCCAAAAATTGATATAAAGATTAATGATATGCTTGGAAGATCATGGCAATGTTCTACAATACAAATTGATTTTAATTTACCTGATAGATTTAATTTGAAATATGTTGATAGTGATGGTGCTATAAAACAGCCTATAATGATACATAGAGCATTATTAGGCTCACTTGAAAGGTTCTTTGGAATACTGATTGAAAATTTTGGTGGTTTTTTTCCCACCTGGTTATCTCCAGTCCAAGTGTCTATTTTACCAGTAAGTGATGATAATTTAGATTATGCGAAAGCATTTTATAAGAAGTTAAAACAAGAAGGAATTAGAGTTGAAATAGATTATAGAAGTGAAGGTATTGGAAGAAAAATTAGAGATGCTGAAATAAGCAAGACACCTTATATTGTAATTATTGGTAAGGAAGAAGAAGAAGCACAGAACATATCTTATAGGATACATAAACAGGGTGATAAAGGAAAAATTGAAGTTAATGACTTTATCAATGGATTAAAAATGATTATAGGAGATAAAAAATTTACTTATGAAATTTAAAAGACCCAGAGTTAAACAGCGACCACATTCGATTAACAGAGAAATAAGAGCCTCAGAAGTTAGATTAATTGATGAGAATAAGGAACAGGTAGGGATAGTACCAATTGCTAGAGCATTAAGTATTGCTGTAGAGAAAGAGTTGGATTTGGTTGAAATATCTCCAAATGCCAAGCCACCTGTTTGCAGAATATTGAATTATGGTAAATTTTTATATTCATTACAAAAAAAGGAACATGAAGCTCAAAAATTGCAGCGAAAGGTTCACCTGAAGGAGATTAAATTTACTCCTGCAATTGGTGATCATGATATTGAAGTGAAGATGAAAAAAATCAAGCAATTTGTTGAAGAAGGAAATAAAGTTAAAGTAACAATATGGTTGAAGGGAAGACAAAAAAGAAAACCTGAAATGTTAGGTTTGATGACAGATAAAATTGTAAAAATCTTGAAGGATATTGCGGAAATTGAATCTCCACCGAAAAGAGAAAGATGGAATTGTTATATCCTGGTTGGTAAGAAAAAAGGAGGAAAAGATGCCAAAACTTAAGACCCATAGAGGAGCAAAAAAAAGATTTAGTTTTACAGGAAGTGGAAAAATAAAAAGAAAAAAAGCTAACGCTTCACATATTTTAACTAAAAAGAGTCAAAAGAGAAAAAGAAACTTAAGAAAATCAACAATAGTTGTAAAAGAAGAGGTAAAGAGAGTAAAAGCTTTATTGCCATATTCTTAAACAAACATAATTGGTACAGGTATAGACCTGTAGTTATTTATGTAATATTACATTATTGTTATTAAATTAAAAGGAGAAAATTATGCCTAGAGTACGAAGAGGAAATAAGAAATTATTAAGAAGAAAAAAAATATTAAAATTAGCAAAGGGTTTTTTTGGAGCAAAGAGAAAAAATTACAGGACAGCAAAAGAAGCAGTTGAAAAGGCTTTACAATATGCTTACAGGGATAGAAGAAATAAAAAAAGAGATTTTAGAAGACTTTGGACTGTGAGAATTAATGCTGCTGTAAGAGCTTATGATATTAGTTATTCAAGATTTATTAATGGATTATTAAAATCTGATATTAAGTTAAATAGAAAAGTACTTTCAAATCTTGCTGCAACAGAACCAGAAACATTTAAAGAGATAGTAACTAAAGCAAAATCCGCCTTATGATCAATGATTTAAAAAATGAGATTGAAAGTGTTAAAGATCTGTTTTTTAAGGAGGTTCGCAAGGTAAAATCGGTTGATAAATTTAAAATAGTCAAAGAACAATTTATCAGTCGCAAAAAAGGCTTTTTAACTAATATACTAAAGGGGTTAAAAGATTTTCCAAAAGAAGATAAACCCCTTGCAGGAAAATTAGTAAATAAATTAAAAATACAGGTTGAGGAAGAATTAGAAAAACTTGAAAAATCTCTCATAAACAAAAAAGAAGATTCTATTGATTATTCTTTACCTGAATTTGATTCACCTCTCGGAAGAAATCATCTATTATCTTATGTAAAAAATGAAGTTGAGGAAATATTTATAGGTATGGGATATGATATTGCAGATGGTCCAGAAATTGAAACTGAATACTATAATTTTACAGCTTTAAATTTTCTTGAACATCATCCTGCCAGAGATGAACAGGACACTTTTTTTATAAAAAACTTTGAAAATAGGGTATTGAGAACTCATACTTCTCCTGTTCAGGTTAGGTATATGGAAAATAATACACCGCCAATTAAGGTTATAGCACCAGGAAGGGTATTTAGGAAAGATGAAGTTGACGCAACTCACTCTCCCGTTTTTCATCAGGTTGAAGGACTTCTGGTTGCAAAAGACATTAACTTTTCACATTTAAAAGGAACTCTTAGCTTTTTTCTAAAAAGTTTTTTTGGTAAGTCAGTTGATGTTCGTTTTAGACCAAGCTTTTTTCCATTTACAGAGCCTTCAGCTGAAGTTGATGTAAGTTGTTTTCTATGTAATGGAACTGATTCTCATTGTAAAATTTGTAAGGGAACAGGTTGGATAGAAATTCTTGGTAGTGGAATGGTTCATCCTGAAGTTTTGAAAAATGGTAATATTGATCCTGAAGAATTTTCTGGATTTGCATTTGGAATGGGAATTGAACGAATCACTATGTTGAAATACGGAATTCATGATTTGAGAATGTTTTATGAGAATGATATCCGTTTTCTTAATCAGTTTGGTTGATATGAAATTACAAGAGATTATTAAATTAATAAAATGAAAATAAATACAAAATACTTAAAAGAATTTATTAAGTTTGAACTTGATACAATAGGATTGAAAAATTTACTTGAAACAATGGGTTTTGAAATTGAAGAAATTGTCAATCATAATGGCATAGATGTTATAGAGGTTGAGATTACTCCTAATAGACCTGATTGGTTGTCACATTATGGTATTGCAAGGGATATGTATGCAAAAAATCCTGAATTAAAATTGATTGAAAGAAAAAATAAAACTCAATTAAAGGGTTTTAATAATGATTTTAAAATAATCACTGAAAATAATGATGATTGTCCAAGGTATTCAGGCTGCATTATCAAAAATATTAAAGTTACAGAATCCTCCTCTGAGATAAAGGAATTACTCGTAAGTCTTGGGTTGAGGCCTATTAATTCAATAGTTGATATTTCAAATCTTATTCTGATGACTTATGGACATCCTATTCATATTTTTGATCTTGATAAAATTAAAGGTAATCAGATAAATATTAGACGTGCAAATAAAGAAGAAAAAATAAAACTTCTTGATGAGCAAAACATTGAATTAAATGAAAATTTTCTTATAATTGCTGATGAAAATAAACCTCTTGCCTTAGCTGGCATAATGGGTGGTTTTGATTCAGGTGTTACTTATGACACAAAAGATATATTTATTGAAAGTGCTGTTTTCAATCCTATAGTTGTAAGAAAATCTGCAAGAAAAATTGGTTTATCGACTGATGCTTCATTCAGATTTGAAAGAGGTACAGATATATTATGTACAAAGGATATAATTGAAAAAACTATTGATGAGATTAACAAAAGTGTTAATAAGACAATGAATGTAGATTATTTCTTTGATGTTTTTGAAAAAGAGTTTATCCCACAAAAAGTAATAATGGAAAAAACATTTCCTTCCAAATATTCAGGTATTGATATTGAGCCTAAAGAATCAGAAAATATTTTAAACAGGTTGGGATTTGAAACTACTGACAAGAATACTTATTGGGAAGTTATCGTACCATCTTATAGAGTTGACATATATGGAAAACAGGATCTTATTGAAGAAATTGTAAGAATTTATGGATATGATAATCTTAATTCTGTTTTACCTGAAGTATCAACTGATAAAATAAAAAAATGGCCTGTAAGGGAATTAAGAAGAAATATAGGGCAATTTTTAGTTAATAATGGAGCTTATGAGGCGATAAACTATTCTTTTCATAAAAGAGAAGATAATGAAATTTTTGCTGATGAAAAGTTAAATATTGAAATAAAAAACCCACTCGGTCTTGATTTCTCTATAATGAGAAACTCTCTAATACCTGGTGTTTTAAAAAATATTTCAACAAATATTAATCAATCTTTGAAATCAGTGTTTTTATATGAATTTGGCAGTATATTTGCCTTAGATAATAAAGAAATACTTCAAACTAATATGTTGACTATTGCTGCCACAGGTTTATATAATAAAAATAACTGGAAAACTAAAGATAATATTAAGTGGGATCTTTTTATTTTTAAGTCTGTTATTTCAAAACTGTTTTCAAGGCTTTTTATAAATGTAGAATTTATAAGATCAGATATTAATTATTATATAAATGGCACTGAATTTGATATTATTTGTGATAATATAAAAATTGGTACAATTGGCATATTAGAGGATTCAATATGTTCAACTTATAAAATTGATGACCCTGTATTTATTGCAGATATTAATATTGAAAAAGTAAAAGAAATAAAGCATGAATTCAAATTGAAAAAGTGGAATGTATTTCCTTCAACAAAAAGAGATTTTTCGTTTTTTATTGATAAAGATAAAAACTATGAAAATATCAAAATGCTTATAAATAGTATTAAACCAGAAAAATTGATATCTTTTGAATTGTTTGATCTTTATGAGGGAAAAGGTAATCCTGATGATAAGATAAGTTTGTCAATGTCATTTATATATCAGGATGAGTCTAAAACATTAGAAAATAATGAGGTAAATAGAATTCATGATAGTTTTATTGAGGAAATGATTGGAAAATTAGAATTAACCCGAAGATAAGGAGGTTGTTTATATGGAATATTTAGATAAACTAGAAACAAAATTAGAAAATCTTATAGAAGCAGTAAAAGTGTTAAAAATTGAAAACACGGACTTAAAAACTAAATTAAGTGGTTTTGAAGAAAAAACTGTAAAGCATAATCATGATAACGATGAAATACAAAAAAAAGTACTTGGAATGATAGAGATGATTGACAAGATGAAGGATTCCGAATAAGGCTTAATTATGGCTGAACCATTTGAAGTACAAATTCTTGGAAACTATTTTTCATTTAACCTTCCAGATGATGT
>JAOZTV010000018.1:2965-4492 GCA_029939015.1 Candidatus Aminicenantota bacterium | reverse complement strand
TTAGGGAAGGTCGAAGAACAAAAAGCCAAGCTTGAACAAATTGCAGGTATGACAGTAGCTGAAGCAATAGAACAGATGAAAAATCAATATGAAGGTGAAGCAAAATTAGAAGCTGCAAAAACATTGAAAGTAATTGAAAAAGAGTATAAAGAAAAAGCAGACTTAATTGGTAGAGATGTTATCTCAACTTCAATACAAAGGATTGCATCTGAGCATGTAATGTCATCAGCTGTTACTGTAATTGATTTACCAAGTGATGATATGAAAGGACGTATTATTGGTAGAGAAGGTAGAAATATACGTGCATTGGAAAATGCAACAGGAGTTGATTTTATTGTTGATGATACACCTGAGGCAATAATAGTTTCATCATTTGATCCTATAAGAAGAGAAAAAGCTAAGCAGACATTGCAGACATTAATTACAGATGGCAGGATACATCCTGCAAGAATTGAAGAGGTCGTAAATAAAATTGAGAAAGATTTTGATGATTATCTAAGAAAAATTGGTGAAGATGTTGTACTTGAACTTGGAATACAAAACTTAAACCCTGAACTTCATTTTTATATTGGTAAATTGAAATTCAGAACATCATTTGGACAAAATGCTCTTGCACATTCAAAAGAAGTTGCATTAATAAGTGCATTTATGGCAACAGAGCTCGGAGTAAGTGAAAATGTAGCTAAAAGAGCAGGTTTATTGCATGATCTTGGTAAATCAATAGACAGGGAAACAGAGGGTACTCATACTGAATTATCAGTTGAACTTGCTAGAAAATATGGTGAATCTAAAATTGTACAAGAAGCAATTGCCTCTCATCACATGGATGTTGAATTTACATCTGTTGAAGGTGTTATTGTTCAAGCTGCCGATAGTGTTTCTGCATCAAGACCAGGAGCAAGAAGAGAAATATTTGAAACTTATATTAAGAGACTTGAGAACTTGGAAGAAGCAAGTGTTTCATTTTCAGGAGTTACAAAGGCTTATGCTTTGAGAGCTGGTAGAGAGGTTAGAGTAATTATTAATTCTAATGAATTGGATGATAATAAAACATATATTATGTCAAAGGATATTGCAAAAAAAGTTCAAGACGAACTCGAATATCCAGGTCAGATAAAAATAACGGTTATAAGAGAAATAAGAGCTGTAGAATATGCAAAATGATACAGTCAGACTTTTTTTTATTGGTGATATAATAGGGAAGTATGGAAGGTATTTTTTAACAAAAATTCTGCTTCCATTAAAACGAAAATATAAACCCAATTTAATTATTGCTAATGGTGAAAATTCTGCTGGAGGTTTAGGTATAATAAAAAAAACAGCGGATGAAATATTTAATGCCGGTGTTGATGTTATAACTACTGGAAACCATATCTGGGATAAAAAAGAAGTCTTTACACTTTTAAAGGAAAATAAATATGTAATAAGGCCAATAAATTTTCCTGAATCTGTACCTGGTAAAGGCTTATTGGACTATACTTTTAATGATGGGAAAAAAATTACAATAATAAACTTGCAGGGTAGGGT
>JAOZTV010000018.1:0-2865 GCA_029939015.1 Candidatus Aminicenantota bacterium | reverse complement strand
GGCTCTCTTGATTCTATAATAGGTATGAAAAGACAACCAATTATTGAAAAATTTCTAACAGGAATACATCATAGATTTGAAGTAGCAAAGCCAAACCAGATACTTGATCTAGCCATTATTGATATTAATACAAAAACTGGAAAAGCAGAAAACATTGAATCAAAAAGATTTTACGAGTCATCTTATAAAACTGAATTAAAAGAGTTTATTTAACCTCTTCTCCATAAAGAGTATCAAATTCACCTTTTGTTATCCTTACCTGATATATATCGTAAATTTCTTCAAATTTTTTGTCAATTATAGTAACTCCATCAACTTCAGGTGCCTGACTGCTAATTCTTCCAATAGTTTTATTTCCATCCCATGGACATGGACCTTGAGGAATGAAACCAAATTCTTTGCCCTCAATCTTACTATTATACTTGTTGATATTTATATCTGAAATATCCATTATCAATTCTTTTCTTTCTTCTATTATTTCAGGTGCAATTGTGTCTTTGAGGTCAAATGCAGGTGTATCTTCCTCTGGTGAAAATGAAAAGGCACCTATGCGATTTATTTCTGACTCTTTTGCAAACTTTTCAAGTTCTTTGAAATTTGATTCTGTTTCACCAGGAAAGCCCACAATAAAGGTAGATCTTATAACAGGGTTTTTAAATGACTTTCTGATATTATTTATTAAAGAAAGATGCTTTGTGTAACTACCGTTTCTGTTCATCTTATCTAATACAGGTTTTGAAATATGTTGAAAAGGAAGATCAAAATAGGGGAGTATAGACGGAAGTGAAAAAGCTTTGATTATTTCATTAGTTATTTCTTCCGGCATTAAATAGAGTACTCTTACCCATTTAAGTCCTACCTTTGAAATTGCTTCTAATAAATTAGGTAATTGAGATTTTTCATTATTATCTCTCCCAAAATGTGTGGAATTTTGTGATATTAAATTTATTTCACTAAAACCTTTTTGCTTTAATACCTCTGCTTCTTTAACGATAGATTCAATTGTTCTTGACCGAAATGATCCTCTAATCTTTGGAATAGCACAAAAACTACACTTCATATTACAACCCTCAGAGATTTTTATATATGTAGAATTTGGAGTAGTTGTAATAATCCTCTTATAATTATCATCGTATAAAAACAAATTGTCTTTATCATATTTTAAATCAGAACTGGAAACAATTTTTTCTGCCAGTTTATCCATATCGTTTACGCCCCAGACAATATCAGTGTTTTTAAAGTTTTCTTTCAGATCATTAAAATATCTTTCTGTTAAACAGCCCATTATTGCAACATGTTTTACCTTACCCTCTTCTTTTAGTTCAAGAGTTTTTAATATTTCATCAATACTTTCTTCCTTTGCATCTCTTATAAATCCACAGGTATTGATAACAACCCAATCTGATGGTTCATAAGGGTCAACAATTTTAATACCATTCTTTTCTAAAAGACCTCCAAGTACTTCAGAGTCAACAACATTTTTAAAGCAGCCAAGTGTAATAAAAGAAACAGTTTTTTTTATTTTCATGTAGTGAATTTTATCAAATATTAGCCAATAATGCAAAAAAAAGAGATTTATTTCTTTATACCACAACCATATTTTTCGTTATATTTGTGTGTTCCAGCTGTCACAGCATCTTTTATAGATAAGCGATGTAACCATACAGGGCTACTTACACCTTTTACATTGCCAGCTTGTAGTGGAAGTCCTAACATACCACGAAGAGCGTTTGCACCTGAATTAGTTGCTTTGATATTTGCTTCCATTTTATTTCTGTTAATTATTACTCTTTTTGCATATAATTTGCCCCATGTTTTATTTACCGGTATTTTGATTAATGATGAAATATTGTTTTCTGAGTCTTCGTGGAGATATTCAGCTTCATCTTCAATGTCTTTAAGTAAAATTTTTGCATCACCAACTGTTTCCCAATAATCAGTGTTCAAATTACCTGTAATGATATTGTCTTTTAGCAATAATGGTGTTTTTCCGCCTTTTTGAATACCAATTCGATCTCCAAATGCAAATACATTGTTTTTTACAATTGCATCAACCCCGGAATTAGCAGAAAAAGATACTCCTGAAAATGAAGAAGCTAATACATCATATTTCCATGTAAAAAGGACTGTATTATTTTCAATTAAAAATTTTGGTGGATTAGCTTTTCCATGATATTTAGTATCTGCATAGATTCCTATTCCTGTATTATTAATAACAAGGTTATTATTTATTTTTACAATAGAGTCTTTATACCCACCAACATGAAGAACACCTTTACTTGATGCAATGTTCATTATTATACAGTTTTTAACTGTAATATCCCATTTTGAATTATATGGCATTTTACTGACTAAGACTTGAATACCAGATTGATCAGGTGTAGGATTTGTGCCGTTTTTCGGGTTAGCTCTACGGTTTATTACAAGTTGTTTTCCAATGTCATTTGATGAGGTGTTACCTTTATAAGAGTTCCTATTCCCATTATCAATAATAATACCATCAATGAGAATTGGACTAACATTCTTTTCTCTATATTTCATAAGGTCTATTCCAAGCCGTGGACCAATTTTCCAGTTCATTGTTTTTACATCTCCAGAAAAAATAGTTTTATAAGCTCCCCATGGTTCTCTTTTTGTAAAAGTTTCATCATAACCACCAGTTATTTTTACAGGTACTTTAATTAGGTTCATACCATTTTTCCCTTTTCCAAAATAAACACCACCAGCAATGAAAATTGAATCACCAGATTTTAACTTAGATATTATATTACCAAGGTCTTTTGCAGGTTTTAATTTTGTACCTTTTTTCCCCTTACCCTTTGTAGAAGATACATACCAATCTCTGGCAAATGAATCATTTGCCAC
>JAOZTV010000222.1 GCA_029939015.1 Candidatus Aminicenantota bacterium | reverse complement strand
AAATAAAAACAGAATATTTCTTATATTTGACAGGCACATTTATGAAAATTTTTGCTTTAAATTTTTTTTTATGATAAATTATTATAGAAATGATAAAAATTACTGATGAAATTGAAATTGATGAAGATCTTATAAAGGAAGAATTTATTCGTTCATCCGGTCCGGGTGGGCAGAATGTTAATAAGGTTGCAACTGCTGTTTTGTTGAAATTTAATATTAAAGATTGTAATTCTATCCCTGAAAATGTTTTGACAAGATTGTTGAAAATTGCTGGAAAAAAAATAGTCTGGGATAAGGATATGGATGCTATCCCTCTGTTTCTTATTATAAAGGCAAGTCGGTTCAGGACACAGGAACAAAATAGGAAAGACGCACTTGACAGGTTAAAGGACTTGATATTTGAGGCATCTATTGAACCTAAAAAAAGATTTGCAACAAGACCATCTCGAAATTCTATTGAAAAAAGAATTCAGAAGAAAAAAAATAGAAAAAAAACAAAAGAATATAGAAAAAAAATAAAGTTTAATAGCGAAGAATATTGACTATTAATTAACGATTTGATACATTACTCCCTGAGGTAAAAGATGAAAAAAAAAATTGCAATTAGGCTGGAAGATAAAAACAAATGGGAACGGCGTGTTGCGCTTATTCCAGAGCATATTATGGAGCTAAATAAAGAATTTGGCATTGAATTTATTGTTCAACCTTCAAGTTTAAGAATTTATTCAGATAATGAGTATAAAAAAGCAAATGCAATAATTTCTGATGATGTTTCTACAGCTGATATTGTAATTGGTGTAAAAGAAATGCCAATTGATTTTTATGAGGAGAATAAAACATATATTATGTTCTCGCATACGATTAAGGGTCAATCATATAATATTGATATGCTTAAAAGACTTATAGAACTAAAGGTAAATTTAATTGATTACGAGACAATTGTAGATGAGAATAATAAAAGATTAATATTCTTTGGTAGATATGCAGGTCTTGCCGGTATGATTGAAACTCTCTATGCCTATGGACAAAAATTAAAATTAATGGGTTATTATACACCTTTTGAAAAAATTAAGCAGGCTTATGAATATGAATCGCTTGAACAGGCAAAGGCGGAGATAAAAATCATTGGTGAAGAAATTGAAGAAAATGGATATCCGTCTGATATAGCACCTCTAATAGTTGGGTTTACAGGTTATGGTAATGTTTCAAGAGGGGCTCAGGAGATATTTGATCTATTGCCATTTAAAATAATATCTCCTTATATTATTGATGTTAATTATGAAAATTTCACGAATGATAATTATAATATTTATAAAGTTATTTTCAAGGAGGAAGACCTTGTTCAGCTTAAAGAGGAATATAGAGTAGAGGAAAATAAAAAACCTGATTATAGTGATGATAATATGCATAATCAGAAGTTTGACTTGCAGGATTATTATGATAATCCATATAAATATGAATCAAAATTTGAAACTAATTTAAAGAATTTATCAATACTTGTTAATTGTATTTATTGGACAGAGGATTATCCAAGATTAGTTACAAAGGAATATCTGAAAAGAGATACAATTATCAGATCAAATCTTAATCTAAAGGTCGTAGGCGATATAAGCTGTGATATTAATGGATCTATAGAGATTACAAAAGAAGCCACTATGCCGGATAAACCATCATTTACATATTTTGCAAAAGAAGACAGGTATGAAGATGGTGTCAGCAGGCTTGGTGTTACTGTAATGGCTGTTGATAATTTACCATGTGAGTTTCCCAAAGAATCCTCTATGGCTTTTTCTGAAGTATTAAAAGATTTTATCAATGGGATAGCTTCAGCTGATTTTGATGCCAATTTTGATGAATTAGACTTGCCAGAGCCAATTAAAAAAGGGCTTATCCTTCAGAATGGACAATTTACTAAAGATTACGAGTATATGAAAGATTTTTTGAAATAATAAAAATAAGTGGAGATTTCTAATGTATAAAAAAAACAAAATTCTAGTATTGGGATCAGGCTTAGTTAGTAAACCTGGTGTCATTTATCTGCTTGATAAAGGATTAAATGTTACTGTTACAGATATTGTGTTAAGTAGAGCAGAAGAGCTTGTAGAGAATTATGATAATGGTGTAGCGGCATCTTTTGATATCAACGATAGTGAAGTATTGGAATCTTATATTAAAAAGCATGATATCATAATAAGTCTATTGCCCTGGGTATTTCATGCAAAGGTTGCTAAATTATGTTTGAAAAATAATAAGGATATGGCAACAGCTTCCTATGTTAGCGAAGAAATGGCAGCATTGGGAGAAGAAGCAGAAAAAAAAGGTCTTTTGTTTTTAAACGAAATAGGTGTTGACCCGGGGATTGACCATATGTCAGCACAAAAAATCATTGATGAGGTACACAAAGAGGGTGGGAAGATAGAACATTTCTATTCTTATTGTGGAGGTCTTCCTGCACCTGATGACAATGATAATCCCTTTGGATATAAGTTTTCATGGAGTCCAAAAGGTGTTGTTCTCGCTTCAAGAAATCCTGCTAAGTTTTTGGAGAATGGAGAAATAATTGATATAGAAGGCAAGGATCTTTTTGCAAAAAAAACTGTTGAAACCGAACTTGTTGAAGGTGTTGGTAATTTAGAAGTATATCCAAATAGAGATTCTTTACCTTATATTGATATTTATGGAATTGAAGAATCAAAAACAGTTAAAAGGGGAACATATAGAAATATTGGCTGGTGTGAAACTTTTTTAAAAATAATTGAGCTAGGACTTGTTGATGATACTAAAGAAAATGATATAAAAGATTCAAATTTTCATAATATAATTAGTAAATTAATATCATGTAAAGAAAACGAAAATTTAAAAGAAAAACTTGCCAATAAATTGAATATTGAGCAAGACTCAAAAATTATGCAGAAGTTTGAATGGCTTGGTTTATTTGATAAAGATAAAATTCTCAAAAAAGACAATCTCTTGGATAATTTATCAGATATTTTACAGGAAAAATTGTTTTATAAAGATGGCGAAAAAGACATGCTGGTTATGAGACATAAATTTATTATTATCAATAAAGACGGAACAAGAGATAAAATAACTTCTACCTTAATTGACTATGGTATTCCTTTCAAAGACACTTCGATGGCAAGAACAGTCAGTTTGCCACTTGCAATAGGAGTTAGGCTTATGGCAGAAGGCAAAATTGCATTAAAAGGCGTTAAAAGGCCAGTCTATAAAGAAATATATGAACCAGTTTTAAAAGAATTAGAAAAGTTAGATATTAAAATGGTGGAAACAAGAGGCAGAGAGTAAATAAATAGGCAAGTAGGCAGAGAGGCAATGAGTAAAGCAATAAAAGAAATATTAGTAGATATCTTATTAATTAAAAAGATATTTTATAGGGTCTATACTCCTTGCCTCCCTGCCTCTCTGCCTCTTTGCCTTTTTTTCTAACTATGAAATTCAAATGGAATTATTCAGGAAAAGAAGGCGAAGAAGTTGCTGTAAACTATCTAATTGAAAAAGGATATACAATTATCGAAACCTCTTATAATAAAATAGGAATTGAAATAGATATTATTGCGGAAAAAGACGATACTATCTGTTTTGTAGAAGTAAAAACAAGAAAAAGTGATGATTATGGCTTTCCGGAAGAGTTTGTTAATATTAAAAAAGGTAAAAGGCTTATAAGAGGATTCAAAGCATTCCTTGCTAATAATAAAAATGATAAATATGAAGATTATTATAAGCAAATTGATATCATATCAATAATATATGGAAGTGGGGATTATGAGATAGAACATATAGAAAATGCCTATGAGGATGAATGATAAAAACAGAGTAAAGGGTAAAGTAACCATACAAAATGTCTTAATAATTAAAAAGTTCTGCCTTGTCCCTTACCCCTTTTCCCTTTTATCATATCCTATTACATATTGTCCAAATAAATTAAACGTGCCTCTCTAATATTACCTGCTTTATATAATTTTAATCGTAAAGGTTTAGCATCTGGTCTTTCTGAAATAAGATATTTTATGAATGGTTTAAGTTTTGGGAGTTTAAGGTCTTCAATATAATAATGTTCGATTAAGTCAATAAGTTTTAAGAATAATTCTTCCTTTAGCTCACTATTATCTTTTTTTTGTGCAATTTCTGAAAAAATTAATGGATTTGATATCGCTCCTCTACCTATCATAACAGCATCAACTAGTTTTAATCTTTCCAATGCTGTTTGGTAATTAGCAATATCTCCATTGCCAATTAAAATTGTATCAGTTTTGTCTTTAATTTGTTTTGCATAATCCCAGTCTGCCGGAATTGAATAGGGGGTTGAACGTAACCTGAAATGAACGGCGATAGCATCTGCACCTGCATCTTTGATAACTTGAATAATATTGAAAATATCAATAAGTCCAAAGCCTAAACGTACTTTAATAGTGACAGGCAGATGAGTTGCATTTTTTATTTTATGAACAATGTCTTTTACCTTATCCAAATCCTGTAATAGGGCAGAACCAGCACCTTTTTTTACAATTTTTCTTGCAGGGCATCCCATATTAAAATCAATTCCATCAAAGGCTGTTTCGTTTGATATAATTTTCACTGCTTTTTCAATACTATCAGTATTATAGCCAAATAATTGGATAAATTGAGGTGTTTTAAAATCAGAAAGTCTCAACATCTCAAACGTTCTTTCGTTACGTCTAATCAAACCCTCAGCAGATATCATCTCTGAAACCATATAGCCAATATAGCCAATATCATCTAATAGTTTTCTAAAAGCAATATCTGTGAGACCAGCCATTGGAGCAGGAACAGTTCTGTACTTAAGCTTTAAATTTCCAATTTTAAATGTAGTATTAATATCTGTTATCATTTGTTCAAAAATAGTCTCATTAATTATATAAAATTATTTAAAAATTATAGGTTACAGAAAACTTTAATACCATTTTTTTGTAATTAGAATTAACAGTCGTCTCTGTTGTAGTTGTAGTAGAACTTGATGGTTGAAAATATGCCTGTTCTATCCATATACCTTTTTCATATAAGAATGCAATATCAAAAACTAACTTTCGTTCAAGAGCAAAGCCTATACCACATGAATATCCTTTCAACCTTACCTGTTCGTCATCTGAGCCACTGAATAATTGTTTTTTTGAAGACATACCGCCTCTTATTGAAAGCAAACTTGTTTTAAATGGAATGGTTAATTCTGTTCCAATATTACTATTGGTTATATCTGTCTGGGTAAATGTAAAATCATCTCTAATTGGGTAAGGAACTGAGGC
>JAOZTV010000221.1 GCA_029939015.1 Candidatus Aminicenantota bacterium | reverse complement strand
CTACTCTGCTTCCTTTTAATCCATTTTTAGAAAACTCATTCATAGCAGAATTAATTATTTTTTCTTTTTTTCCCAAATCTTTTATTATGTCTTTTGTCATATTAACCAACCGTTTGGTTTAACCATATGGTCAGTTTATTATAAAAAATTACTATTGTCAAGTTTATTTAATTATTTTTTTTATAAAAAAAATTTAGTTTAAAATATGTTTAAAATTATGAATATTCAATTCAACAGGTAATTATTAAATCTTAAACTTTAATGTTTTAATTTTTTTATTGTCTGGACAGGCATCTATGCAGTCTCCACAATTATTACATAGGATATTATCTCCTTCTGTTTGAGGGTCTAAACCCATTGGGCAGACAGTGATACACATATTGCAACTTGAACATTCAGATACCTGCTTTTTAACTCTCATTCCTTTTTTAAATTTGAAAAGTGATAAAAGTGTGCCTGATGGACAGAGGAATTTACACCAGAATTTGTCTATGAGGAAAAATTCAATTAAAAGCAAGAGTATTACAAATACAATTTCAAATGTAAGGTAACCAAATTTTACAAGTATTAGAGCCTGTGAAGAAATAATTCCATGTGTAAGTATGAGGTTAAGTATTGGTATTCCTGCAATCCCTGTTAAAACCAAACCTGATATAAGAAATATAAACCTAATTGTATTTGATCGTGAAGGGTCTCCTTTTTTATATTTTGGTTTAATGCTTTTAAGTTTGAGTTTTTTTCTTATCCAAGCTAAAAATTCAACAATTGTGTAATATGGGCAGAAAAAACTACACCAAACCCTTCCAAGCAATAGCATTAAGAGAACAGGAATGAAAATTGCAGCAAGCATTGTAATATTGAAAATTTTAGATGATAAAAGTATTTGAAAAATAGCAAGTGGATCTGATATTGCAAGATCTCCAATATCCATTGAGTAAAAAGTTCCCTTTATGAAATATATCTCCAAGAGATTAATCATAGGTATAATAAATATTGCCAACATAGTTAATATTTGTGTTGTTTTTCTTAATTTTCTAATTTTCATTTTTTACCACTCTGCATCTTCACCAAAATTAACATCAAAATCGTTTTTTATTTTATCAGTAGTTTTTTTCTTAGTGTCAATATTTCTTTTCTTTTTAAGAAGATTATCACCACTGTAAAAACCATTGGCAGATTTTTGACTCTTCTCATATATTAATCTCGATTTTTCATAATAAAAGCCTGCTCTTGACTTATCTGCCATTCCTGTTGGAACGATATTTATAGCCTTTGGAGTAATAGGACACCTTTCAACGCATATACCACATCCAACACATTTATCGGTTATAACAGGTAGGATAAATTCTTTTAAAATGATTGCAACATCAGGAAATGGGCAGACATTATAACAGGTATTGCATATCTGTGCGGCACCAGCAGTACCACCCTTATTTTCATCTTTTGCAAAGAGATAGTTATAGCAGGTATCCTGATTAATTACAGCTACACCTATATTAACTTTCTTTATGTCAATTAGTTTATTGTCTAAAGCACCAGTGGGACAGACCTCTGGACATTTCATACAGAGGTAACAAGCTTTTTCTTCTGTATAAATATAAGGCGTTCCAATTGAAAGTTTATCTGAAATGTTTGCTCTTTTTATTGAATCAAAAGGACATACTTCTATGCATCTAGCACATCTGATACACCTTTCCATAAAAAGGTCTTCTCTAACTGCTCCAGGAGGACGCATCCTGTTCTTCTTAAAAAATCCTTTAAACGGATTATTATTAAATAATTTTCTAAGTTTTTCTATTAGTTTCATTAGTTTAAAAAACAGGCAATAGGCAGCGAGGCAATGAGGCAATAGTAAGCTTATTAGATATCTTAATAAATAATAAGTTCTTCACCCTATTGCCTACTGCCTATTCCCTTACTCCTTTTCGCTTACTTTCTTTTTTGCGATTAATTTATCTGTCTCATCTCCAAAATAAAAATTAGTATGTGAAATTTCAATAACTTCAGGGTTTTCTTTCAAGGTTTCACATAGTGCTTCAAGCTCTCTACTACCTTTTTCTTCAATAGTAATAACAAGCTGGTTATTCTTTTTGTCTTCCCCGTAAATCTCTATCTGGGGATAGTTTTTAATTATCCCCTTTAACTTTTCTAATAAACCCTTTTCTGCAACAATTATACTTCCGGAATAAATCATATAAGTCTATGATTTAAACTTGGAGTTAATGTCAGAAATAATATATTTTTCTGCAACATCCTTTGGACCACTCAGCCTTTTAATCTTTACGGCTGCAATCTTAAATTCAGGTTGTTTTGAACCCTTATCAAAGGCGTCAATTGTTACAAAGTTTACAAGTCTGTCGTAACTCTGGTCAAACCATGGAATGAATAAAATTCCAGGCATTGCTGTTTTTACAAGATGTGCTGGATATTTACTGGCACCTCTTCTACTTTTTACTTCAACAATATCTCCGGGGTTAATTCCATACTGTTTTGCATCCTCTGGATGAATTTCAAGGAAAGCATTTGGCTGAGATCTTGCAATTTCCGGTACTCTCATTGTCATTGTTCCTGTATGCCATTGTTCAATAACTCTACCTGTTGTGAGGAAGAATGGATATTTCTCATCCGGTTCTTCTTCTGCACCTTTATATGGTCTTAAGAAAATATTAGCCTTTCCCTGTTTTTTCTTATCCCCATAAAAATAAACTGTTGCATCCTTTGGAATATGGTCTTTTATTGTTGGGTGTTCAAACATTGGATCCATTCCTCTGACATATCTCTTATATGTTCCCGGATGTCCCGGATATGGACATGGCCACTGAATACCTGCCTTAGCTTTTTTCAGGATATCATAGGTTGCACCCCAGAGAGTGTGCTCTGTATCTTTTGTAACTGTTATATAGTCAGTCCATGCCATTTCGTTAGCTTTCATAGCGTCGTCCATATTCCATGGTATCAACTTTGAAAATCCCATATATTTAGCTAATTGCGCAGCTATCCATATATCAGCCTTAGCCTTACCAGGAGGTTCAACTGCCTTTTCAGTCAATTGACTTCTTCTTTCTGAACATCCATAAACTCCACCTTTTTCATAGATGAAAGCTGCTGGCAGTACGACATCTGCAAGTTGAGTTGTCTTTGTGGGGAACATATCAATAACTACAAGAAAGCTATCTTCCATTCCCTTTAGATATTTATGAAGGTTTGGAAGCGATTGAGCTGGATTTGTTGTTGACGTTATCATACCCTTAATAGGTTTCTTTGGATCTTTTTCTCCTCCAAGAGCTGCAAACATTTTCATTGTATGAAATCCTGGCTTTGGATCTATAGTTCCTCTTTTTATCTTCCCTGCATCCTCAACCTGATCTCTGACAGCCTTTGATTTAACCGGTCTTGTACCTGGTAATAAATGACATAGAGAGCCTGTTTCTCTAACACCTCCACAGGCATTAGGCTGACCTGTGATGGAGAATGAATCTGCTCCCGGCTTTCCAATGTTTCCTGTCAAAAGATGAAGATTATGCACAAGGTTATTAGCCCAGACACCTCTTGTCCTCTGGTTAAGTCCCATTGTCCAGAAAGAAAGTGATGCTCCACTTTTTGCAAACCATTCAGCGGCTTTTTTAATGTTTGCTGCTGGACATCTTGATAATTTTTCAGCAACTTCAGGTGTAAACTGGCTTACATGTTCTGCATATTTTGCAAGATCATAAGTTTTTTTACCATCTGTTATTCTTGTATTTGTATTAACAAATGTTGAATCTGCCCACTTATTCTTGATTATTTCATTTGCCATTGAGTGAAAAACTGCAAGGTCAGTTCCCGGGTCAACAGGTAACCATAAATCTGCTATTTTTGCAGTAACTGTACGTCTTGGCTCACATACAATTATTTTAACATCAGGGTTTTTCATCTTATGACGCATAACTCTTCTAAAGAGAATTGGATGGCATTCACTCATATTTGAACCAGTTATAAATATACATCTTGAATGTTCAATATCTGCATAGGAACCTGCAGGCTCGTCTGCTCCAAATGTGGATATATAACCTCCAACTGCACTTGCCATACATAGTCTTGGGTTTCCCTCAACATTATTGCTTCCAAATCCACCCTTCCAGAGTTTATTAAAGGTATAACTTTCCTCTGTTGTACATTGACCTGAACCATAGAATGCTACAGAATCTTTTCCATGATCTTTTTGTAATTGTTTGAATTTTTTTGACACGTGTTTAAGTGCCTTATCCCATGATACTTTTTTGAATTTTCCGTTTTTTTGTCTTATCATTGGATCAGTTAATCTATCAGGGTGATACATTGATTTATAACCAAGTGAACCTTTAACACAGAGAAACCCAAAATTTGTCTTTGCATCAGGGTTTCCCTTAATTGCAACTATCTTATTCTTTTTTGTTCCAACATAAACTCCACAACCAGTTCCGCAAAATCTACATGTTCCCTTTACCCATTTGTCAACTAATTGTCCGCCTTCAAGAGGTTTTGATATAGATACACCTATTGTAGCAGCTGCACCAGTTGCAAGTGAGAGTTTTATAAAATCTCTTCTGTTTAAATTCATTTTTTGTCCCCTTTTTTGTTCTTTACAGTATAGTCTTTAACCTTATGCATAGTAAAATAGTGAACAGGATGGCAATCTTGACATTTTTTTCCTTTTACTACCATGGCTTCAACCTGTTTAGAATGGCAGGTCATACATACATCATTACCCGGACTTTTTCTAAAATTATCCTTATCTCCATGACAAATATAACATCTGGTCTGTGTAAAACCATGTGCACTTTTTTCCCACTGTGCGACAATCTTTGGTGTTTCCTCTCTGTGACAATCAATACATGACTGCTTTTCCATGTCAATTTCATGGACATCCCCTCCAGAGTAAAGAGGTACCAATAAAAACGATGAAACAATTAAAAATAATACAAATTTCATAAACTCCTCCTAATTTAATGTGATTAATAAATCCTACAATGTATATTAGAAAGGATTGAGAAATAAAAGTCAAGCAAAATAATTTTTTTTTTAATTTTTTGCACATTTTAAGTTTTTGATAAAGTGTTTGCTTATATTTATTATGAAAAATAATTATAAACAAGTAGAAAAATAAGAGATTAAAATTTGTTGCAGTTTATTACTCCAATTTTTGGAAGGTAGAAGAATCAATCAGAATAAGTAAACATATATATAGCCTTGGAATAAAGTCTCTTCTCATTGTAATATAGAATTCTTTTTCTTAAAAGTTTCGTCCCTTAAATTATAAATTCTTTCA
>JAOZTV010000017.1 GCA_029939015.1 Candidatus Aminicenantota bacterium | reverse complement strand
TGTTGACGGTGATACGGGGGGATATAATATCCAATTCGCCTTTTCAAGTGCTTATGCCACCGCAAGGAGCATTATGAACGAATTGAAAAACAAAAGAACCTCCCAATAATCTTGAAAGGTCCTTTTATGTAATTATTTAAATTTGTAAAACTCGATCCTATCTTCTTCTTCGTCCATTTGTAAAATGCTCAATGCTAAATGTATGAGTCGAGTTATTATTTCTTTCATTTATCTCAAGGAATTCATTATCAGGATCAACTTTTACCCAAATTTTATAATTTTCAGTCCTTCCTTCTGGCGGAGAGTTAAGCGAGAAACTTACTCTTTCCGATTTACCTGGTCTTACAAACATAAATTCCCATGCACCATTTCTACCCGAACTAAGGTTGTCTAATCTATAAGCCACTTTAACTCTTGAAATTTCTACTATTGGGTTATTAGGGTTAACATATATGGTATATCTACAATTCATCTTAGGACCTGTATAGGTGCTATTTGGTCTATTTCTCCGACTATACGCCTTTTGATTTCTTTCTTTTCTGAGAGAAATATCACTCAAAACTAAATCTTCAATTTTAACCATTTTTTCCATTATATTATTTCTTTCATTGGTTTCGGCAATCAGGTTTTTATTGTCAACCATGATTTTAACCTTCCTACCTGTTACTTTAAATATTTTAGGGTCAATTTTCCAGACATCTACATTTACTTCCCTTCTCCTTATTAGATCAAGCCTTGCAGAGGAAAAAACTTTTTTAGATGCTGCACCCTGTGCCCATAAAAGATCTATTGAATAAAAAACATCTCCATGAAATTCATTACCGTTATTTCTTATTTTTGCAGTAATATATCCAACATTACCTTCTTTTCTAAAACTAATATCCTTAATCTCAAGATCATTTATTATTGCAGTTCTCAAGTCATTCATTCCACTCCTAACCTCAATTGGAAGACTTGAGCCTGAGACAATTCCTAAAGGTCCACTTTGAAAAACTTTAACAATATAACTTCCTAAAGCAAAATCATTTGGAATTTGCCATCTAAATGGTGATCTATTAAATGGTCTGTTCTGAGCAATAATTACCCCATCTGAACTACCTACCTTTACTAACTTAATCATTACATTGCCTCTAACAGCAGTTGTTGTCCAGCGAATATCAACATTGTCAACACCTCTTTTAAAAAAGGGTTTTTGGTTTGTTGTAACATCAATAAGCCTTAAACTTGAATACATCATACTAAATGTAAATACCATACCTAAAATAATTAAAACTAATTTCTTCATTTTTTCTCCTTATTATAATACAGGTATATAAAAGTTCTGAAAATATATCTCAAAAACAATTATTATTTACCATAATAAACAAAAGGAGCCCAGTAGAAAGGATTTTTAAAGTCTATTTTTGGCAATCCATTTTTCATATTAGATCTAAACCCTCTTGTTTTTTTATTAGAGAAGTTATAACTTTCATTATCTGAAATAAACATTCTTTTCGTCATTGTTATTGCTTTATCGTAATTATATCCTTTTTCATTTACAAGCCTATATACTTCTGTCATAAATTTCCCTGTTGATTTATCAGCAACCTGCCAAAGTGAGACAGAGAGTCCGTTTGCTCCTGCAATAAGAAAACTCTGAGTTAAGCCAACAACACCTTCACCACCATAAATTTTACCAAGCCCTGTATCACAGCCTGAAAGATTTATAAAATCAGCGTTAATATCAAGTTTAACAATTTCTTTCATTGTTAAATAACCATCTTCATTATTCTGCTCTTCTTTAAATTGTGATAATACAATTGCAGACAATTCCGGCATTTCTGGAACAACTAATCCATGTGTAGCAAAATGTAACACCTTATATTTTTTCAAATCACCTTTTTTGGACAATTCTTTTAATATATATTCATCAACATCCTTACCTATGCTAAGTTCCGAATCTTTAACTATATTGATTATTGATTTTACCTCTACTATTGTCCCCGGCAAATTTTCCCAATTTGTAATACCAATTTCGAAATAAGCATTTCGGAAACTCTGCCCCCTATTCATAACTAATAATGTATTCTTTTGGAATTTTTTTAATTGTTTGTCTGATTTTATCATATCAGAATTATAAGAAATTTCATCATAAATTGCTCCGCCAAATGCCAATAGTGATTTTCTTTTTTTATTATAATTCCTTTTTTCAATAATGTCTGATACAGCCAGTGCCTGGGTATATTTAATATGATATTTTTCAATTAGATATCTACCGTCAGGCATAATTAAAGACTCAAATGGCAAAAAAGAAAGTATTCCATCAGGCAAAATAGTCAAGTTTTCTTTGCCTTTCAACTGTTTTTCTATCTTACTAAATAATAACAAATATAATTCTTTGCTTATTTCATTTGCTATTCTAGCCTCTCTTGTCGATAGATTAGGTTTAGCAATTAAGATACGATAATAGTTAATAATTTTGTCAAAACTTGAACTATCAATAACTTTAATATCTTCTAAGTTTAAAGCTTTTTTATTCTTAACTCTTACACCTCTCAAGCCATCTGTCATATTAGATATTATTTTTTTGTATTTTTTGTTTATTTTTGAAATAAAGTTTGATTTATCAACTTCAACTGCATAGATATTGTTCTTTTCAACAATTATTTGAGAGAATTCAGTCCAGTTTAGATTTGAGTAATTAATAATTGCATGATTATCTTCAATTTTTTTTTGATAATTCTTTATTCCTTTAAATCTTAGATTTTTAGTGTTTAATTTTTCACCCATCTGCTCTATAAGATATTTTGATGAAGAAAGTTCAATAGTATTGAATGCTAAATTCGGTTTATTATTCTTAATATATGTTGAAATTAAGTATTGATATGACTTTATTTGAGAAGACAGATAATCTAACCGTGCAGGCCCTTTGGCAGTAAGTCTTATTTGTTCTATTATCAGTATGGCTTTATTAAAATTGCTTTCTGCTTTTTTATAGTCTTTTAATGTGTAATACAAAACCCCTATATTATTTAAACGTAAAGCGATACCTGCCTTTCTTCCAATTTTTTTGTCAATTGCAAGTGCTTTATTATAATTATCCATCGCCATATTATACTGACCCAATGCATAATAAACCTTACCAATATTACTTAATCGTGTTGCAATTTCTCTCTTCTCGCCAAGTTCTATGGCAATATTAAGTGCTTTTTTGTGATTTATTATTGCCTTATCATATTGTTTTAAGGAATAATATTGGTTACCAATATCACTTAAACGAGTTGCTACCTTCCCTCTTCTTCCAAGTTTTTTATCAAGAATAAGTGCTTTATTATAATACTCAAGTGCCTCATCATATAAACCTAAGGAAGCATAACTTCTGCCTATATTGCTTAGATATACAGCAACATTTCCTTCATTTCCCTGAGCTTTTGAAATTATGAGAGCTTTTTTGAAGTTTTTGATAGCTTTACTATATTGGCTCCATGAATCATATATTCTACCAATATTATTTAAACTTGCTGTAATATTATTTTTATGTCCATCTTCTTTAGCGATAGCAAGGGTTTTCTTATAGTTTTTAATTGCCTTATCATATTTACCCCAGGCATCATATACCATTCCAATATTATTTAAACCTATTGAAATCTCAGTTTTATCCCCCTGCTCTTCAGCAAGCTTAAGATTTTTTCTGAAATTTTTAATTGCTCTATTATATTGCCCTAAAGAATAATAAATTGCACCAATATTATTCAATCCAGTTATTATTTCTCCTTTATTGTCGTGTTTTTTTGCAATTATAAGTGCTTTTTTGAAATATTCTATTGCTTTGTCATATTTTGTCAATGTATAATATACAACACCAATTTCATTTATACTTTTTATATACTCATTATACTTCGCATTTTTTTGCCATAAATTTCCTGAAAGTTCATAATACCTTATTGCATCAATAGGCTTGGAATTCTTCATAGACTTTTCTGCTAAAGCCATATAATCTTCAGCTGTTTTGTCTAATGTAAAAAAAACAAATACAAATACAAAAACAGCAATCAATAGCATGATTAAAAAAAACTTTTTCATTATTTTACCTCTTACTTAATCTGGCAAGCCAGAGCCAAAAAGCCCAAAGCTTTAAGCTACAATATAAAACCTATACTAACATAATATAATTAAGAATTCTATAAACATCATTTTTTCATTGACAAAAACAATTTTTCAATATACACTACCATATTATATGACCACCAGTCACATATTGCACACAACTACATTTTGCAACAAAAGGTCATTTGGAGGTAAAATGGGTATCAATGAACGTAGAGAAAGAGAGAAAGAAGCAAGGCGAAACACTATACTTGATGCAGCTGAAGAAATTTTTTTTAGTAAAGGTGTCGATAATTCTTCAATGGATGAGGTTGCATCAAGGGCAGAGTTAAGTAAGGGTACACTCTATCTTTATTTTAAAAATAAAGATGAGCTATATCATGGAATTATACATCGTGGACTAACTATATTACTTGGAATGTTTCAAAAAACTGCAGACAGTAAAAAAAATGGTTTTGACAAAGTATGGAATTTAGGGAAAACATATTTTGAATTTTCAGAGAAATATCCCGATTATGCTATGGCATTACTTCATCATGAAAAAACAAATATTGACATAGCTGACCTTGAAAATAATCCAAATTTAATGGTTTGTAATGGAGATGGGAATAAAATATTTGGGCTTATGCAAGGCATTATTAAAGAGGGGATTATTGATGGTTCGATTGACTCAAAACTTGACCCTGTCAAACTTTCTATGGTTCTTTGGGCACATTCATCAGGAATTATGAGTCTTATACAAATGAAGGGTAATCTGCTTAAACATTTTTCAGGCTTTGATAAACAGGCAATTATGAATTATTCAATGGAGTTAACGGCAAGATATTTGAAGGGAGAAAAATAATGAGTAAAAGACCAATATATATCACTTTAATTATTATGATTTTTATTTCTACACTTAGTTCGGAATCAAACTTAGATTCTTATTTAAAACAAGGAATGAAGAACAATCTTGCCTTACAGCAGAAAGGTTTTGAACTTAAAAAAAGTATCGAAGCATTAAAAGAGGCAAAAGCAATGTTTTTGCCAACCGTAAGTATTGAAGCTAGATATTCAAGAGCTGGAGGTGGGCGAACTATCGATATGCCTATTGGCGATCTTATAAACCCTGTCCACAATACTCTCAATCAATTATTGTTTGCTCATTCTCAAACACCATATTTTCCTGCAAATATTGAAAATCAGTCAATACCTTTTTTAAGAAAAACAGATCAGGAAACAAAATTAAGAGTCATTCAACCAATTTTTATTTCATCTCTATTTTATAATAAAAAAATAAAGAAAAAACTCGTTGATATTAATAAAGTTTCTATTAATTTATATAAAGAAGAGTTAAAACTTAATATAAAGACGGCTTATTATAACCATTTAAAAACTTTGAAAGTAAAAGAATTGCTCTTAGAAACAAAAATACTCCTTAATGAAAACATTGAAATAAGCAAATCACTTTTTAGAAATGGAAAGGTTACCGAAGAGGTACTATTAAGATCAAAAGCTGAATTAAGCAGTCTTAATAAAGAACTATATAAGGCTGAAAAGAATATTATCCTTTCTGCTTCATACTTTAACTTTCTACTTAATCTTCCAATGGATAGCAAAATTAAGATAGACAAACTTATTTCTGAGCCTGTTTATACAGATAAGAAGATAGATAGCCTGATAAATACTGCATCATCAAAAAGACTTGAACTTGAAAATTTGAATAATGCAATGGCAATTTCTGAACAGACTATAAATTTACATAAATCATCAATCCTACCTACTATATCGGCTGTATTTGATTATGGTATTCAAGGAGAAAACTATCATTTAGCTAAAGACTCAGATTATTGGATGGGTTCACTTGTCCTGAATTGGAATATTTTTAATGGTGGGAAAGATAAATCAAAAAAAGCACAGGCAATTCTTGACAAAAAAAAACTTGAAAAGCAAAAAGAAGAAGTAATAAAGAAAATATCATTAAGTGTAAAAAGTGCATATTATAATCTTTTTGAAACAAAAAAATCCCTTAATGCCAATATGGACATTTTAAAGGCAAGGCGAAAAGGATTTGATATCATTACAAAAAAATACAAACAGGGAATGCTGCCTCAAATAGAATTTATACAATCAAGGAAAAATTTTACAGAAGCAAAGATAATGTATGCAATAAATATTTACGATCTATATATAAAAAAAGCTGAGCTAGAAAAGGCAGTTTCAGGAGGAAAATAAAATGAAAAAAACTATTATAATAATAATTACACTAATAATCGGAATTATCGCTTGTAATTCAAATAAAGAAACAGAGGTTTTAGAAAAATTTATACCAGTACAACTCGTTTCAATTGACACAAAGGAAATATCTATTCCCATTCATTCGAGTGGAAGACTTTATCCGGAATCGATAAGCAAGCTATCATTTAAAACAGGCGGTCTCATTAAAAAACTATATGTAAAAGAGGGCGATACTATTAAAAAAGGTGTTATCATCGCTGAGCTTGACCTTTCAGAAATCAATGCCTATTATAGTCAGGCAAAAAATGGTTTAGAAAAAGCAAAGAGAGATATGACAAGAGTAGGCAAGCTCTATAAAGACAAGGCTGCAACAATTGAGCAGAACCAGAATGTAAAAACAGCTTATAACATTGCACTATCTAATCTTAAAATTGCAAAGTTCAATTTGAGACATTCAAAGATAAAAGCACCACAAAAGGGTAAGATATTGAAAAAATTCTCTGAAGAAAATGAAATGATTTCTGCCGGACATCCAGTTTATTTATTTGGTTCAACTAATAATGATTGGATAATCAAAGCTGGTGTTTCTGAAAAAGATCTCTTGAAGGTAAAACTCAATGACAGGGCAGAAATCAAATTATCCGCTTATGACAATAAATTCTCAGGGATTGTTTATGAAATTTCTGACAGTCTGGACCAAAATAGCGGAACTTATGAGTTAAAAATTAAAATCATCGAAAGAGATGTCAAATTTGTAACAGGATTTATTGCTTCTGTTGATATTTTTCCTTCATATAAAAGAAAACTTTCACTAATTCCTTATGATTCATTAATTGATAGTGATGGAAATAATGCTTATATTTTCACTATTGAGAAAAACATTGCAAATAAAAAAATGGTAAAAATCATACATCTTTTCAAAGATATGGCAGGGGTTTTATTTGAGAATATTACACCTGCAAAAATTGTCTCTGATGGCGCACCCTACCTTGTAAACGGAACCAGGGTCAAGATTATCAAATAATAAGGAGAAATGATGAATTTACCTAAACTTGCTATCAAAAACTATCAATTCACAATTATAATCGTTATTTTACTTATTGCTTCAGGCATAATGTCACTATTAAATATGCCAAGATCCGAAAATCCTCCAGTAGGAAAACCCGGAACTTCCATAATTATCATTTATCCCGGTGCTGACCCATTAGATATGGAAAAAATGATTACAACTCCTATTGAAGAAGCTGTAAATGAACTTGATGATTTGAAAAAAATCAATTCAAAATCACAGGATGGACTGGCTGTTATTCAAGTTGAATTTCTTGCAGGCAGTGACCCTGATGAAAAATTTTCTGATGTAAATGAAAAAATTAACAGTATAAAAAATGACCTTCCTGCAGACATTCATAAACTAATACTCAAGAAATGGACAATTGAAGATACAAACTTTTTGCAGATTGCTCTGACATCTGAGAGCCTGCCTTATAAAGAGTTAGAGAATTTGTCTGACAATCTTAAAAAAAGTCTCGAAAAAGTAAAGGGAATTAGAAAGGTAAATACCTGGGGATATCCTGAACAAGAAGTTAAGATATCAATTGATACCGAAAAACTAAGTAAGTATGGAATTCCACTGGACCGTATATTAAATATTCTTAAAAGTGAAAACATTAATATTCCTGGAGGAAGTATAAATTCAGGAGGGAAAAAATTCAATATTATAACCAGTGGGTTTTACGATTCAATTGAGGAGATAAAAAACACTATTATTCACTCAGACGGACAAAAGGTAATATATTTAAAAAATCTTGCAAAAATCTATATGGACTACGAGGATGAAAAACATATTGCAAGATATAATAAAAGCAGAGCGGTCTTTATAACTGCCAATCAGAAACAAAACACAAATATATTCAAGATAATGGAAGATGTGAACAAAAGGGTTAAAACATTTAATAGTGCCCTGCCAAGTGATGTAAAACTTTCATGGGTATATGATCAGTCTATAGGCGTTGATAAGAAACTGTCAAATTTTTTTATGAATATGCTTCAGGGAATATTATTGGTAGGAATAGTTATTTTTCTTATAATAGGTTTCAGAGGTTCATTTATTGTAATGGCAGCAATTCCAATTTCAATTTTCATTGCCCTTGGCTTTGTTGACCTCAGCGGCTATGGAATAGAACAGATGTCAATTGCGGGGCTTGTAATTACCCTTGGCTTACTCGTTGATAATGCAATTGTTGTCATTGAAAACATAAGCAGGTTTTTGAAAATGGGAGAGACAAGATTGAATGCTGCAATTAAGGGAAGTAAAGAGATAGGTTGGCCAATAGTTTCAGCAACCGCAACAACTATCCTTGCTTTTCTCCCTATTGCTATGATGCAGGATGTTTCTGGAGATTTTATACGTTCAATGCCAATAACAGTTATATATACCCTTACAGCTTCACTCTTTATTGCATTAACATTAACGCCATATCTTTCATCCAAACTATTAGTAAAGGAAAAAAAAGAAAGCAAAGGCAGTCTGGTTTTACAATCATTCATCTCAAATTATTATTCTAAGTGGTTAAAAAATGTATTAAATAAGCCAAAATCTGTCATTGCCATATCACTCATACTGTTATTAGCTTCGCTTTCACTATTTCCAATTATTGGTGTTAGTTTTTTCCCTAAGGCAGATAAATATGAATTTTTCATTGATATAAAAACGCCGGAAGGTTCAAATATATATACTACAGATAGAATAAGCAGACAAATTGAAACATTATTATTGTCAAAAAAAGAGGTACAGGGTATTGCTGCCAATGTTGGCAGAAGTAATCCTCAAATATTCTATAATATAATTGAGAAGCAGGGAAAGCCTACCTTTGCCCAGATTTTTGTAAATCTTAAAGAAATTGGAAAAACAAAGATGGGACAATTTATTAAAGAATTGAGAAAATCTCTTTCTGAAATTGCAGGAGCAAAAATTGAAGTCAAGGAGTTAGAACAGGGACCTCCTGTAAATGCACCTGTGGAAATAAAAATACTTGGAAAAAAGAATGAAATATTAAAAGACATTGCCATTGATATTGAAAAAATATTCATTAAAACTACGGGCTTGATTAATATAAATAATCCTCTTGCAACAACAAAAAATGACATTGAAATTAAAATTGACAAGGAAAAGGCAGCAATGTATGGAGTATCCTTAATTGATATTGACAGAACTATCAGGATGAATATTGCTGGTATAAAAGTTTCAAATTTCAGAGATAATGAGGGTAAGGATTATAATATTATTGTAAGGGCTGACTATAAGAATAAAATGGGAACTAAGTCTATGCCATCAATAAAAACATTTGAAACTATATACATTAATTCAATAAAAGGGGCATCTATTCCTCTTAGTCAATTAGCTGATATAAAATTTAAAAACAGTTCTGTTGAAATTAGCAGATATAATCTTGAAAGAAGTGTTTCAATAACAGCAGATGTACTGCCTGATATTTCTGTAAATAAAGTAACAATAGAAATTGAAAAAAAAATGAAAAGCTATAAATGGCCTTCTGGTTATTCTTTTCATGTAGGCGGCGAAAAAGAAAAACAGGAAGAATCGTTTGGTGGAATGGGCAAGGCAGTATTAATTGCAATAGTTGCAATACTCGCTATTCTAATACTACAATTTAAATCCTTTTTGCAACCAATGATAGTATTTGCTGCCCTACCACTCGCAATTATCGGTTCAATACTTGCATTATTAATTACAGGATATTCATTCTCATTTACAGCATTTATAGGTTTAACAAGCCTAATAGGCATTGTCATTAATAATTCAATAATACTCGTTGATTATACCAATCAGTTAATAGCTGAGGGTAAAGACCTCATTACAGCATTAATACAGGCAGGAGAAACAAGATTTACGCCAATTATCTTAACCACCCTGACAACGATAGGGGGTTTACTTCCACTAACTCTTCAAGGTGGAGCACTATGGGGACCAATGGGCTGGACAATTATTGGCGGTTTAATCTCATCAACATTCCTGACCCTGATTATCGTGCCGGTGCTTTATAAAATATTTACTAAAAAAACAACTTAGATTTAACAAGAAAAATAATAGAGATGTGAACTGCGTCTCTATTATTCTTTACTTAACTTTCGTAGATAAAAAAAATTTATCAAGGATTAATTAACGAACTATATCCGTAAAATTGGGGCAGATTATCTCTGCCCCTTATTTGAGTTTTTTTGAACTTTATATACTATCTAAAGCATCAGAAAGGTCTTTAATTATATCTACAGGGTCTTCAATTCCTACAGATATTCGGCATGTTGCAGCTTTAATACTTGCAAGTGCTCTCCCCTCTTCTCCCTGTTGTTGATGTGTAGAAATTGCATTTAATGTTGCAACTGTTTTTACTCTACCAAGATCAGTTGCTCTCCAGGTCATTTTTAGATTATCATAAAAGGTACGTGAATTTTTTGAACCATCAGGTGTATCTTCTTTGATTTCAATAACCATCATATAGCCATACATATTTTCATCGGTATCGGCAAGCTTCATATATTTTTTTGCAATTTTATGCGCCGGGTATGCTTCTAGTCCAGGATAATGAACTACATCAACCTTTGGGTGTTTCTGTAGGAATTTTGCAACGGTTAAGGCAGTTTTACTCATTTGAGAAACTCTCATCCTCAAAGACCTTAAATCATTTAATGTTAAAAAAGCGGACATAGGACTTATTGCAGGTCCATTATCTCTGAACGGCCATAATTTTGCCCAAAAAGCAAAATTGGCTTTCATTTCATCTGAACCTATTTTGCTTACAATATTATTTCTTGAAGTTAATAAGCCAATAATCGAAGTTCCACTTGCCCCTATTACCTTTGACGCTGACTGAATTACTATATCTGCTCCATGGACTATAGGTCTTGTTAATGCAGGAGATGCACAGGTAGCATCAACTATAAGAGGGCATTCAAAATTATGTGCAAGCTTTGCAACCTCTTCTATATCAAATATTGCTACAGCTGGATTTGAAGGGAACTCCCCATATACATAACGGGTCTCTCTATCAATTAAAGATTTCCATTCATTAATATCAGTTGAATCTTTGACCCATCTGATTTCAATCCCGTTTTCTACAAACCGTCTTATCCAAAATTGTTGAAATGTTCCACCATAGACCTTTGCAGATGCAACAATATTTGGTTTTTTATAATTATCATCCTTAACTAAGAATGGATCAGTTGCTGTTCTAATAGCTGCCATTCCACTTGCAGTTGCACAACAACTTGCAAGTATGTCTGTACCATAAGTTTCAAGTAAAGCCGTAGTCTCTTCAAGATATAAAGAAGTCGGATTTGCAATTCTCGAATAACACCATGTCGGCATCTCATAAGCCAGAGCAGCTTCCATATGATTACTATCAACATAGGCTTCAGCAGGACTTAAATAAACAGGTTCCATTATTGAACCATAATTATGATTCATTGCCTCTTCAAAATCATAGATGCCATGAGTTGCAATTGTATCAAATTTCCATCCTTTTGCTTTTTCAATTCTTTTACTTCTATTCTCTACCATTGCCTGCCCTTTTTCTACCCATTGTTCCTTAGTTAATTTTTTTTCCATTTAAGTCTCCACTTAGATTTTTTTTACCCAATTGGGCATATTAAATATTAAACAAATATCTTATTTATGTCAAGATTTTCTTACATAACTTTCAAATTTTCAGAGTAAGAAAACCATATAAGCGTGAGGTGAATTTCTCTGTAGCGTGCCCCGGAGTGAGCCTGGAACGCCCAGGCGAATGAGGAACGGAGCTCAAAATTGAGCACAATTTTTAGCGTTAGCAACAGAGATATCACCGGAAGCGACATTAAACACTTTATTCATCTTTATCCCATACGCCAGACCTTAAGCCTTCAAGGTCAAGAGTTATAAATCTAATTCCTTCTTTTTTACATAAGGCAATAAGCCTGTTTTTTATTTCAAATATTTTATTAATATTATTTTCCTCTGCTTCAATTCTAATACCCTCTTCTATATACCTAACACGTATAGGATAAACACCATTATCAACCATAAAACCTTCAATTCTATCAAACTTTCTAATTTCTTTTTCTGATAATTCAAAGTCATAAGGAAATCTGGTAGCAAGACAAGCTGATGATGTAAGGTAATAACTATCAATATCTCCATTTTTTAAATAATTTACAATCTCAGCTGAACTTATTCCGGCATCCTTTAATGGTGATAATATCTGCAACTCTTCAAGTGCTTTTAATCCAGGTCTGAATTCATCCATATCTGAAAGAGTCGTCCCATCCAATACTTTATCAATACCAAACTCTTTTCCCTTATCAATAATATTATCAAAAATAAATGATTTACAAAAATAACAACGATCCTTAGGGTTTTTAATAATTTTCTGATTGTCCAATACTTTAATATCCAATACAATAATATCTAAATCATATTTTTCCTCAAAATAGTCAATCCTTTTCTTGTCATTTTCTGAAATAAAATCTGAATTTATAAATATAATCTTAACATTTTCCTTGCCCAAAGTTTCTAATGCGATTTTCATCAAAAAAAAAGAATCCTTACCACCAGAAAATGCCACTACAACTTTATTAAGTTTTCTTAATATAATTTTTAAATCTTCAATTTTCTTATCTAAACTATTCATATTTTGCTCCTAAAAAAGATTGTAACTTAAAAAGATGACTTTTAGCAAATTACAAATTCATTATTCAATTTCTCTGTGTATTTAATAAAAACGAGAATTAGTGTATAATTACGTTGATATGAATATTATACCTGATAGGAAAGAGTTTAAAAGAGCTGATGTAGAGAAAATTGCCAGTCTATCAGGAAAAGTTTTAGATTATTGGGAAGCAGAATTTGCAGTTTTTTTTCCAATAAACAAAAATGGAGAAAAGATATACTTATATAAAGATGTAGCAATAATACTCAAATTGAAACAATACCTTACTGTTGAGAGATTAAATAAAGCTGAAATAAAAAAAAAACTGTCAATAATTGATAATTCTCAACCACAAAATGAAACTGAGAGTAAAACACCAGTCACAGCAACCAAAACTAAAACAAATATTGAAAAAAAAACAATTCCAAATATAAAAAAAGAAAACAAGACGATTATTGATAAAGTAAAACCAGAAAAAAACACAATAATAAATAATCAATCTAAAAATAAATTAGAAGTCATAAAAGATGACCTAAATTCAATATTGACAATTCTTAGAAATAATGATAAAAATACTCTATGATCGGGGCGTAGCGCAGTCTGGTAGCGTACACGCTTGGGGTGTGTGTGGTCGGTGGTTCAAATCCACTCGTCCCGACCATTAAAAGATAGCTTCATGCATTAAGCAAAAACTAAAGCTTTCAATATAAACAATAAAAAGAGGAATAATGAAAACAATTTTAATTACAAATGATGATGGTTATATGGCTGAAGGAATAATAATATTAACTGCTCAATTACGAAAAAAATATAATGTTTATGTTGTTGCACCTGATAGGGAAAGAAGTGCGGTAAGCATGAGTTTGACACTTAATACTCCTTTAAGACTCAAACAAATCTCAGGCAAGGATTTTATCACAAATGGTACTCCAATTGACTGTGTAAATCTTGGATTGAAAGTAGCCTTGTCAATAAAACCTGACTTGATAGTCTCAGGTATTAATCACGGTGAAAATGTTTCAGAGGATATTTTTTATTCAGGCACACTTGCAGGTGCATTTGCAGGACATCTTCACCAAATAAATTCAATTGCAGTCTCTTTAGTTTTGGGAAAAGTTAAAAAAACTGTTACAGAAGAAAACATGAAAGAGGCCGCTCTTATAGCAAATAAGGTAATTGATAATATTATAGAAAAAGAATTTAATAATAGAGTATATAATCTTAATATACCGGTTCCAAATAATGGAAAGATATTGACAACATATCCTGATAAAAAGAAATATGTGCCTGACTTGGTTGAAAAAACTGACCCGAGAGGCAGAAAGTATTATTGGATAGGTACAGGCAATCCTCTATATTCTGAAGATTTTGGTAGCGACTCAAATGCAATAAAAAACGGTTATATTTCACTCTCAACACTAAAATATGATTTGACATGCAAAGACACAGAATATGGTAAAGAAATTGTTTTATAGGGAATAGATAGGGATTAGGGAATAGGGAGTAAGTAATGAAAATAATTAGTAATTTATTTAATGGTGCAATAATTGGTATTGCAAATATAATCCCCGGAGTATCAGGCGGTACAATGGCTTTAATTCTTGGATTTTATGAAAGACTGATTGTAGCAATTAACAATATTTCAGTCAAAACAATATTAATAATACTAAAAGCATTTAGCTTTAAAAAAGAAAGTATCGAGGCTTTCAAAAAAGAATTTAAAAGAATCGATGCCTCATTTTTAATAACAATAGCAATTGGTGCCTTATTAGCAGTTGTTTCTTTAGCCAAGCTAATGCCAATTCTTCTTCAAGACTACCACGACCCTACTTATGGATTTTTTTTCGGACTTATACTTGTATCTGCAATTTCTCCCTATAAACTAATTAAAAAGAAAAGTATCTCAGTCTTTTTAATAGCAGTTATAGCAATTGTTTTAATCGTAACTGTTTCAAATGCAGCATCAGGCGATAAATTATTAAAAAAAGAACAAACAAAGCTTGAATTAAAGCAAAATAAAAACACTACAAATGTTGAACAAACAAATAAAATTGATATAAAAAATCTTTTATTTATGTTCATTCTTGGTGCTATTGCAATTTCAGCAATGATATTACCAGGTATTAGCGGTTCATTTTTGCTTTTACTTATGGGCGGTTATATTGCAATTCTCAATGCCGTTTCAAGCAGGAACATTCCAGTTCTTATCGTCTTTGCCCTTGGCTGTGTTGTAGGTATTGCATTATTTTCCAGATTAATTAATTTTCTTTTGAAAAAATGGCACGACCTGACAATGGGCTTTCTTGTTGGTCTTGTTATAGGATCATTGTGGATGATATGGCCGTTTAAAACAACTGCTATTGTCGGTAAAAGCACAGTATTTGAAAAAACAATTTTTCTTTCAAATAAAATTCCAATAAATTTTGGAATGAATGAAATATATTCAATAATAGCAATCCTTGCAGGAATAGCAGTAGTGACAATCTTACTAATAATTGAATCAAAAAGAGAACTAAAAAACTGATAGATATAACCACGAAATACACGAAATGTTTCAAAAAGAAAACATAAAACACTAATTTAAAACCTTTTCTTATTTCGTGTTTTTAGTGCTTTTCGTGGTTCATTGTTTTGTATTTAAGCTTTTAAATTAATTTCTATTAATAGCATTAAGATCTTCAAAGGCTATCTTTAATCTTTTTACCATTGCTTTTTCTGCTTCTCTTACCCATACCCTTGGATCATATTTTTTCTTATTTGGTATATCTGCACCATCTGGATTACCTATCTGACCCTGCAAATATGCTTCATTTGTTTTATAATATTCTCTAACTCCATCCCAAAATGCCCATTGAGTGTCTGTATCTATATTCATTTTTATAACACCATAGGAGATTGCCTCTCTTATTTCTTCTCTGCTTGATCCTGAACCACCATGGAAGACAAAATCCAATTCTTTCTCATCTGTATTAAATTTTTCTTTAATAAAAGACTGGCTATTCTTCAATATTTTAGGTTCTAATTTAACATTTCCAGGTTTATAAACACCATGAACATTCCCAAATGAAGCTGCAATCGTAAACTGATCAGATATTTTCTTTAAATTTTCATAAGAATAAGAAACATCTTCAGGCTGAGTATATAATAAACTATTATCAACATCTGTATTATCAACCCCATCCTCTTCTCCACCTGTAACACCAAGCTCTATTTCAAGTGTCATTCCCATTTTTTTCATCCTATCCAGATACTGTCCACTAATTTTAATATTATCTTCAAGACTTTCCTCTGAGAGGTCTAACATATGAGAACTGAATAAAGGCTTTCCTGTTCTTTTAAAATATTCTTCACCGTATTGTAATAATCCATCAATCCATGGTAGCAGTTTTTTTGCAGCGTGATCTGTATGAAGTATCACAGCAACACCATAAGCCTCAGCAAGAGTATTTACATGAAGAGCTCCTGAAATTGCACCAAGAATTGCAGATTTTTGTCCATCGTTCGCCAAAGACTTACCACCAAGAAACTGTGCTCCACTATTTGAAAATTGCACTATAATTGGTGAATTAACCTCTCTTGCAACCTCTAAAGCTGCATTTATTGAATGTGTCCCTATTGTATTTACAGCTGGTAATGCAAAATTATTATCCTTTGCATATTTAAAAACTTTTTGTACATCATCCCCTGTAACTACTCCTGGTTTTACTAAATCTAATACGCCCATTATTCCCTCCTATGTTTTTCATATATATAATAAAATTTTATAAAACAAAAGTCAATGTTTATTTATTTTTGTACTATTAATTTTTAATTAGCTATTTTTACAGAAATATCCAACCATCTGTTAAGAGTTTGAATTATAATATCCTTTTTATCCAACTCATTAATCCTAATTCTATGATTAGCGCCAGGCTGCATAATCATCATAGAATCCAAGTTGGGATCAGGACTTATTGCCGCAGCTGACCAAGGGTCAATCTCTCCATATAAATATAGTATTTTTTCACCTTGATGTTCCAACCAAGGGATTAGACGCTTCATTATACCTGGTTGAAAATTCAAGGCTACTCCCTGAGGTGCAAAAGCTCTATATGTTGGTTTTTTTACAGTCTTTAGAAGATCCTCCAAATGAGAATAAACAAATGTGCAATAACCTATTTCTGTATAAGCCTGATAAAAAAGAGGTTTATAGTAATTAAAACCATTATCTGCATAAAACGAAACTGGAGAAATTTGCAATAAATAATTGAGAAGTTCTTCATAGCTGATATCTGTTTGACTTGTAGGAATAGAACTACAACCACTCTCCTGACCATATTGCCAGAATGCAAACATAAATTCTAGAACAGAATATTCAAAAGCAGCCTCTTTAGAAATAATGGAAAATTCATATCCTTTATTCTGAATATGTGTTTCTAATAAAGGCATTATTTTATCCCTTTTTGATAAAACCATTCGCTGAAATTCCTTTATTTTATTTCTACAATCTTCTTTCCCAATTTCCTGTAGATATTTCTCAAATCTGAGGTCATCTACTGTTGACATGATTGGTGCTACATAAGCTACAGTAGCATTCATATCATCAGGAAAATAATAACGGTAAAACAGAGCTGTCATCCCTCCCTTGCTCCCTCCAGAACTGACCCATTTTCCAGTGTATATTTTTTTAAATATTTCTTTGATCCTGTGCTGATCCGAAGCTGCCTGCCATATCGTCAGAAATTGCCAGTCTGTTGATGGTAAAGCATTTGGGAAATATCGGTGAACAAGTAGAAGTTGGTTCCCCTGTATTGTTGAGGTTAAATCTTTTTCGGAATTGTGACTAACACCATATCCTGTAGTATAAAAAACCGTTGGAGAGCTATCCTCTCTATGAGAAAGAAAAAATCTTTGCTTAAATGACGCTCCATTTGGATTATTATGATCAACAGGTTGAGTAAAATCAATTTGAAAACATTCTGCAAATCCTGGTAAAGTTTCAATTTTTGCAACAGTAACACCATCAAGATTATTTAAGTTCTCTAATAGAGTTTTATCTTCTTCATTAACATTGCAAGAAGAAAATAAAAAAACTAAAATTGTCAGAATATAAAGTAAACGATATACATATTTTGTTTTGTTTTTCATCATTCCACCCATTATAAATTATCCTACTCTGATATAATATACAAGTCAATTGATATTATAAAGAAAGAAAAACAAAAAATCTATATAACACCTTTTACAAATTGCATACTGAGACTTTTTTATGGAATTATTGTATAAT
>JAOZTV010000546.1 GCA_029939015.1 Candidatus Aminicenantota bacterium | reverse complement strand
AATTAACTAATACATCTGACATCCCAAATAAAGTTATGAATAAAATTGCCAAGAAGATCATATTCAAGTTATAAAGACAAATTCAATTTTTTTACTTTTCTTGATAGTTCTTCTCTTGAAATACCAATTTTTTTTGCTGTTTGGGTGATATTATTATCATTTTCTGATAGTGCTTTTTTAAAATATTCTATTTCAAAGTCCTGAATTAATTCCTGCTTTGCTTCTTTGAAATTGCCTTTTGTTTTTTTTTCTATATTTAATGGTAGCTCTCCTAAAACAGAAAAACTCTCTATATTATTCTTTAACTCTCTAACATTTCCAGGCCAGTTATGTGATACCATTTTTTTAATATCATTAATACAAAGTTTCAAATTTTTGCCTTTTCGTAAATTATTTTTATTTAAAAAATATTGAGCAAGTAATTCAATATCCCCATCTCTTTCTTTTAATTCCGGCATAGTGATAACTACAACCTGTAACCTATAAAACAAATCTTCTCTGAATAATCCATCTTTGACAAGTTGAGCAAGGTCTCTATTAGTTGAAGAAAGTACTCTAACATTAACTTTTATAGGCTTTGTGCCGCCTATTCTATAAAACTCCGATGTTTCAAGAAAACGAAGTAATTTTGCCTGCATTGCGAGTGGAAGATCACCAATCTCATCCAAAAACAAAGTTCCCTTATCTGCTAATTCAATTCTTCCAAGTTTACGGGCTTTAGCATCGGTAAACCCTCCTCTTTCATATCCAAAAAGTTCTGCCTCAAATAAATCCTTCGGAATTGTCGGACAATCAATAGGTATAAAAGGAAACTTATTTCTATTACTGCTATTATGTATCTCGTTTGCAGCAAGTTCTTTACCAGTTCCTGATTTTCCAAGAATTACTACTGTACTCTCATTATCTTTACCTATTATATCTATTTTCTTTTTAATTTCTTTCATAATAGGAGAATTTCCAATTAGACTTGTTGATTCATGTATCCTTTCTCTAAGTATAAGGTTCTCTGCTTCAAGTTTTTTAAGTTTTTTTTTATTTGTCTTTGCCTCAAGAAACTTTGTTATACTTAATCTCAGACTATCTGGTGTAAATTCTTTTGAAATGTAATCATCAGCTCCAAACTTAATTGCTTCTATTGCCGTTTCAATACTTGCAAACCCGGTTACAACAACAATATACATATCCTCATTTAATTCTCTTGCTTCAGAAACAAGACTTAAGCCTGAACTTTTTTTGGGTAAATGAAGGTCGGTCAATAAAAGATCAAAGTTTTTTTCTTTCAGGAGCCTTATTGCATCTTCTTTACAATTTGCAATTTCAAGTCCATTTCCATTTAAAATTATCTTTATAGCATTACGCATAGTTTGGTCATCATCTACAAATAAAATATCACTCATTTATTCTCCATATTAAATATAAAAGGCAAAGAGGCAAGTAGGCAGAGAGGCAAATAGTAAAATCAAAAAAGGTGTCTATGCCTTCTCTCTGCCTCATTGCCTCTCTGC
>JAOZTV010000545.1 GCA_029939015.1 Candidatus Aminicenantota bacterium | reverse complement strand
TATAATTTATACCTACTTTGTGATGTTTTTTGTTTTTTTAACTTATTTTCCTTTCTTGACGGATATTTTTATTTTATATAGAATGTATGATGGAAAAAATTGAATTAATTAATTTATTTGAAGAACTGAAAAAAAAATCATCCGATCTTCGGGGGTATATTTGACTTTTCGGAGAAAGAAAAAAGGTTAAAAGATATAGAAACTGAACTGACAGAACCTGATATTTGGAATAATCCTAAAAGATCAGCATCAATTCTCAAAGAGAGAAAAAAACTTGAAGCCTCAATGAATATAAATGAACGTATTTCTAATAGCTTGGAGGAGATTGAAACGTATTTTTTATTACTTGAAGAGGATGGTGATATTTTACAAGAATTGGAACAGGAAATAATAAAGTTTGAAAAATTTATTGATAAAACTGAAACTTTAAATTATCTTAGTGGAGACAATGATACAAATAATGCTTTTTTAAGTATTCATCCGGGGGCTGGTGGTACAGAGAGTCAGGATTGGGCAGAGATGTTGTTACGGATGTTTTTGCGGTTTGGTGAACGTATGGGGTTTTCTAATGAAATTGTTGAAATACAGTCAGGTGAGGAAGCAGGAATTAAGAGTGTAACTGTAAAATTTAATGGCGAATATGCCTATGGCTATTATAAACAGGAAATAGGTGTTCACAGGCTTGTAAGAATATCTCCTTTTGATGCAAATAAACGAAGACATACTTCTTTTGCAGCTGTTTTTGTATATCCTGAGGTTGATGATTCCATTGAGATTGAAATAGAACAAAAAGATTTGCGAATTGATACATATAGAGCCTCAGGTGCAGGTGGACAACATATTAATAAAACAGACTCGGCTATAAGAATTACTCATTTACCCACAAATACAGTAGCACAGTGTCAGAGTGAAAGATCGCAACATCAAAACAAAGATAGAGCAATGAAATTTCTTAAAGCTAAATTATATGATAGAGAATTGAAAAAACAACAAAAAGAAAAAAATAAGTTAGAAAATGAAAAGGGTGAGATATCATGGGGAAACCAGATCAGGTCTTATGTATTACAACCATATCAGAGTATTAAAGACCATAGAACAGGGGTTGACATTGGTAATAGTCAGAAAGTTCTTGACGGAGATATATTCCCGTTTATTAAAGAGTCATTAAAAATAAAAAAATAAATTTATGGATTTTTTTAAAAATATGTGGTAAAAATATATTGATTGGAAAAAGGATGGGATAAGTGATTGAGAATAATGATTCAAATCAACGTTATAAGGTTATAAAACCTTTGTATAAGAATGACAGGCATATTATTTATAAGGCAGAAGATACATCCAATAACAGTATAGTGTCTTTGAAAGTACTTGCACCTGAATCAAAAAATGACCCGGACTTAATTCAGAGTTTATATTCAGAATCATTAAATACTGCCAGTTTAAGTCATCCGAATATTGTAGAGGTTAGTGATGCAGGAAAGATAGGCGATAGTCAGTTTATTGCAA
>JAOZTV010000220.1:1486-5377 GCA_029939015.1 Candidatus Aminicenantota bacterium | reverse complement strand
ATTTTGCCGAAGTGGCGGAATTGGTAGACGCGCAAGTTTCAGGTATTTGTGGGAGTATTCCTGTGGGGGTTCGAGTCCCCCCTTCGGCACTTAAATAATAAAATGCAAAATAGAAAAGGAAAAATTGCTGTTTTTTTATCAGGAAGGGGTTCAAACTTCGACTCAATTTATAAGGATTCTCTAAAACATGACTCAAATTATAATATTGAACTTGTTATTAGTGATAACCCTGATGCTGATGGACTTGTAAAATCCAGAGAATATGGATTAAATACTTTTGCCTTTAAAAGAAGTGATTACGTAAAGAAAAAAGAATTTGAATTGGCAATATTAGATGTTTTAAATGATCATAAAATTGATCTTATTTGCCTTGCAGGATATATGAGGCTGATTGGGAAAACACTGTTAAAGAAATATGAAAAAAGAATAATAAATATTCATCCCTCTTTATTGCCCTCATTTCCAGGATTAAATGCACAAAAACAGGCTTATGATTATGGTGTCAAGTTTAGTGGCTGTACAGTTCATTTTGTTAACTCAGGTATTGATACAGGACAAATTATCTCACAGTCTATCGTTGAAGTATTATCTTCTGACACTCTTTTCTCACTAAGCAAAAAAATCCTTGAAGCGGAACATATAGTTTATCCAAAATCAATTAGAAAATATTTTAAAACAATGGAGTTAAAATGAAAAAAAACAATCTATTTTTAATCTTAATTTTTATATTAAGCTTTAGCTTTTTTATTTCTGCTGCTGAATTCTCAAAAGAAGATGCAAAGAAAATTGACAGATTTTTAAAAAAAGCAAAAAAAACAAAAAGTAAGAATATGTTTTTAAGAAAGGTTACATTTACAGAGAAAGAGTTTAACTCCTATGTAAATTTAATTTATATTAAAAGGTATGCACCTGAAGCAAAATATGTGCAACTGAATCTTGAAAGAAAAAATTCAGTATCAGGTAAACTGAAACTTAAATTAACAGGAAAAAGATACTCCAAAGTCCCCTCTTTTTTAAAAGACATAGACCTGCAATTTTCAGGAATAATTGAATGTGAGGACTATAAAATGAGACTTGTTTTTTCAAAATTAACGATTAATGGCTCTGAATATGATCCTCAAGTCTTAGATGAAGCTTTTTCTGCATATCAGGTAAAACAGAAAGTTAAAAAATCGATGTTTGACTGGTTTAAATTACTCCCCGGCTTAAGAAATATACAAATAACAAAAAGAAGAATAACTCTATATTATTAAATGTCATTGAATTAAGCTCAAAATTTTGACTTTTATTTTTTTTTAGTGTAATCTTATGAGTGTATATGTTAAAAGTTATTCAAGGAGATTAGGTAATGGGGAAAAGAGTTGTCGAAAGTCCTGTACCGGTAGTATTTAAACAAATATTAAAAAAAAACATTTCAGGTGAACTTGTTATTGCAGGTGATGGTTTTAAAAAGAGTATGTTTTTCATAAACGGGAATTTAGCTTTTGCTAAAACATCTGTTATACAAGAGAGAATTGGTGAAATACTCTTTAAAATTGGCAAAATTAATCAAAAACAATTTCTAAACATCAATGATATCTTAAAAGATCAGAAAGGAAAATTAGGAGAAATATTAATCAATATGAATGTTCTTTCCCAAAGAGATCTTTTTTTTGGTTTACTATATCAGGTAAGATCTATTGCAACCTCAGTCTTCTCTTTGTCTTCAGGTGAATGGGATTTTATTCAAGGTGAGCCTGAACTCCCAGAGGATTCAAAATTTGGGATTGAGCTGCCGGGGATTATTTCAGAGGGTATGGATACTTCCTTTAATCTTGCCTATTATAAAAACAGGTTAAGTCATCTATCTCCAAAAATTGAAATTATTCAAAGTTCAATTAAAGAGCATATTACAAATGACGACATTACATTTTTAAACAGATTAAAGAAGTTTTCTAACAAATCAAATAGCAAGATTAATCAGGAGTTAAGACTCTCGCAAACTGATTTCTGGAAAAAACTGATTTATTTCTATCTGCTGAATATAATTTCTTTCTCAGAAATAGCAATAGACAAAGAACTAGACAAAAACATTGAAGAATTGATAGAGCTTTTTAAGAAACTAAAAAAAGGTGGAATAACTTATTATGACCTTTTTAATTTAAAAAACGATGCTGAGTTTAGTAAGATTAAACATGTCTATTTTGAATATGCAAAAAAATTTCACCCTGACAGAGTTGCAGAAGCTCCTGACCCAGACATCAAAGATAAGGCAAATTATGTTTTTGGAACCATCAATAAAGCCTACGAAGCCTTGAGTAATCCAGATAAAAGAAAAGAATATGACGCTAAAATTTCAAAAGGTAGTGTTGACGATGGTCCAAATGAAAACCTCCTTGAAAAGGCAAAAATTTTATATAGAAAGGCTATCACTCTGCATAAACAGGCAAAATATTGGGAAGCAACAAATTTTCTTGAAGAGTCAATTCGGCTTGATAGTTCAAAGGCTTCATATTATCTACTTCTTGCTACCTGTCAAATGAACATTACTACCCTAAGGAGAGCAGCTCAAAAGAATTTTGAAAAGTCATTGGAACTTGACCCATGGAATGCCGAATCAATGGTTAGAATGGGTTTACTTTTTGAAATGGAAGGCTTACAACAAAGAGCAGAAGGTTTTTTTAGAAAGGCACTTTCTATAAATCCAGACAATCCAATTGCCAGAAAAAAACTTGATAAATATGAGAATTTAACTAAAAAGAAGTCTCTTTTTTCTTTTTTTGGTAAAAAAAAAAAGAAAAAATAAACAAGTTTTTTTAACATGAAATATTTTGTGCTATTTTCACTGTTAAGTCTTTTAATAATGCTGATTAAAACAAGAGTAAGACCCTCTCTCCTTTTTTTTTCTTTTTTGAGCCTCTTTTATGCACTCGACCTCATTAAAACACAGGAATTACTTGTAAATTTTGTTAATACATCAATAATGACATTGATGGTACTATTGATTGTCGCAAGTATTCTTGAAAAAACTATTATAATTGATTACCTTTCAAATCTTTTTTTTAGTGAAAAATCTTTTCGGCAAACTGTTTTTAAAATGTCTGTCATAGCCTCGTTATTTTCAGGCTTTTTGAATAACACAGCAATTGTTGCTTCATTTATAGGTCCTATTAAAAATAATAAAACATACTCGCCTTCTAAACTTCTATTACCATTATCATTTGCTGCAATACTTGGTGGTGGAATGACGTTGATAGGAACTGCAACAAACCTTATAATCAATGGTTTTGTAATAGATAGAAACATGGAACCTATTAAAATGTTTGATTTTGCATTTGTTGGTATTCCTTTAATAATTTCAGGTGTACTATATTTGACTTTTTTTTCTGACAAACTACTTCCAGATAACAAAATACAGGATTTTGGGGCTTCATCAAAATATTTTATTGAAACAAAGGTAATGCCGGGGTCATCTTTAATAGGAAATACTGTATTAGAAAACAAACTAAGGAAACTTAAAAATATCTTTCTTGCAGAAATTCTAAGAGGAAATCATTTAATCTCTCCTGTCTCGCCTCATGAGGTTATTGAAAAAAATGACAAATTAATCTTTACGGGAGATATTACTAATATTCAAGACCTTAAAACTTGTGATAATCTTAAGATATTTGGCGAGACTAACGATATATTAAAGAGAAACCTTGTTGAAGTTATAGTTTCTCATGAGTCATGGCTTGTCGGTAAAAAGATTCAGAAAGTAAATTTTAGAAGCAGGTTTAATGCTGCCGTTGTTGCAGTTCGTAGGGGTGACAAAAAACTGTCTGGGAAGATCGGGCTTATAGTATTAAAACCTGGCGATGATCTTATACTTGCAGTAGGTAAGGATTATGGTAAAAGAGATAATTTAAAAGG
>JAOZTV010000220.1:0-1386 GCA_029939015.1 Candidatus Aminicenantota bacterium | reverse complement strand
AGTTTTATCGGTGTTTTTATCTTAACAAGAATATTGTCTGAAGTAATCACCAATAGTGCAGCAGCAGCAATTGTTTTTCCTCTTGCATATTCAATCTCTATCTCCCTTGGGGTGTCTCCTATTCCATTTATTATGGCAGTAGCCTATGGCTCAAGTGGCAGTTTTCTTACTCCCTACGGATATCAGACTAATATTATGGTTTATAGTGCAGGTAGTTATAAGTTTTCTGACTACTTCAAGTTTGGATTACCTTTATTAATAATCCATTCTATAATAGCTATTATCCTCATCCCAATCTTTTTTAAGTTTTAGAACGTCTCTATTATTTTTATGATATAATTAAACATCTATGATGGGAGGATTAATGGGAAATATTAAGAGGGTTTTTGTTGAAAAACAGAGTGGTTTTGATATTGAACAAAAAAAACTATTAACTAATATTAAAGTTAATCTTGAAATTGATAATCTGTTAAATGTAAGGATTCTAAACAGGTATGACATTTCAGGTATAGATAAAATTGAAATGGATAAAATTGTCAATATGATTTTGTCCGAACCTCAGGTTGATAATGTTTTTTATGAACGAATCAATGTTAATGACAATGAAACGCAAATAGCTGTTGAATACCTCCCAGGTCAATACGATCAGAGAGCTGATTCTGCTACACAATGCATACAGATTTTATTATTGAAAGAAAAGCCTCTTGTTTCTACTGCTAAAGTTTTTATATTAAAAGGTTCTCTTACTGATATAGAGAAAAATAAAATTAAAAAATATTTAATAAATTCTGTTGATTCAAGAGAGGCTGAATTAATTAAACCACTAAGCTTAAATAAAAACTATATTAATCCTTTGGATGTTGAAATTTTAAATGGTTTCAATGACAAAGATATGATAGCTCTTGAAGAATTTATTCATAAAAATGGACTTGCAATGTCTAAAGAGGACATAAAGTTCTGCCAGAATTATTTCAAAGAAACAGAAAAGAGAGAGCCAACCATTACTGAGATAAAAATGTTAGACACCTATTGGTCAGATCATTGCAGACATACAACTTTTGAAACAATAATTGATGAGGTCGGATTTGAAGATTCTTTTTTTACTAAACCAGTTAAGGATGCTTATCAGGTTTATCTTGATTCTAAAAACTATGTTTATGAAGAACAAAAAAGAGAAACAACCCTGATGAATCTTGCAATAATAAGTATGAAAGAAATGAGAAAAAGAGGACTTCTTGATGATCTTGAGATATCAAGTGAAATAAATGCCTGTAGTATTGAGCGAGATGTAATTATTGATGGTAAAAAAGAAAAATGGCTAATTATGTTTAAAAATGAGACACATAATCATCCTACAGAAATTGAACCCTTTGGTGGAGCTGCAAC
>JAOZTV010000219.1 GCA_029939015.1 Candidatus Aminicenantota bacterium | reverse complement strand
ATATAGTTGTATAAATAGTTGACAATAAAACAGTTAAATACTATAACTATTGATGAAAATGAAGCGAAATTTAATGAAAATTGAAGTGTTTAATTCTTTTGAAGAAGAAAATGATGCTGAGTATAAAAGATTGGCAGTAATGTCACATGAAGAATGTCTTGAGGAATTTGAAATATTACAGGAAAGAGTATGGGGCGAAGACTGGACAAAAAAGCCCATGAAAAAAATCTTGAGTTATGAAAAAATAAATTGGTAATATTGATGATATTTACACAGGATATGAAGGATTTAATTGAGCTATTTAATATTAATGATGTTGAATATGTATTGGTTGGGGGTTTTGCAGTTAACTACTATGGATATATAAGGTCAACACAAGATATAGATTTTCTAATATATCCGTCTAAAATTAATGCTGAAAAAACTGTTAAAGCATTAAATGAATTTGGGTTTAGTGGAAATGGATTATTAGATTATTTTATTGAAGAGGGAACCGCCTTACACCTTGGTATTGCACCAAACAGAATTGATCTTCTTACAAATTTAAAAGGTATTTCAAATACAGAAATATTTAAAAATATTAAAACAGTACATTATCTAAACAATGATATAAGTATTATATCTTTAGATAACCTGATAATATGTAAAGAATTGTCAGGCAGGAAACATGATCAGGCTGATGCAGAAAAACTAAAAATAATTAAAATGAAATCACTTCAAAAAGAAAAAAAATAAAATCTAATATATATTTACTCTATACCATTAAGTATTTTCAAAATCATCTCTTTCATTTTATCGAGATTTCCTGTGGCGACTTCTTCAGTTTCTCCCTTGGTGTAAAGGTATAGTTTTATCTTTGGCTCTGTACCTGATGGTCGTAGGGCGTACCATAGTCCATTACTAAATTTGAATTTTAATGCATTTGTTTTATCAATATCTATTTTACTATTTTTTCCTGTTTTTATGTCTCTTGATACTCTTGAATTATAATCAATATAAGTTAGTAATTCTGATTTACCTATAGATTTTGGAAAGACATCTCTATATTGAGTCATCATTCTGCCTATTCTCTCCTGTCCAGCCTTTCCTTCAAGTACAAAAGTTACTAATTCTTCTTTATAATATCCGTACTTTTTAAAAATATTATTAAGAACATCAAGAAGTGTTAAATTTTTAGATTTATAATAGGCGGCAGCTTCAGCAAGAAACATTGCTGCATTTACAGCATCCTTATCTCTTACCTTGTCTCCAATGCAAAAACCAATACTCTCTTCATATCCCAAAATAAAGGAGTATTCCTTTGTATTATCCCAAATATTCGGCAGTGCAAAAATATTTTTAAATCCTGTAAGAACATCAAAGGTTTTTACATTATAATGTGTTGCAATTTCTTTGCTTAAATCTCCTGTTACAATGGATTTAACAATTGCACCATTTTTTGGAATTGTATTTAATTCAGCCATTGTTGATAAAACATATTCCGTCAAAAGCACACCTGTTTGATTACCGTTTAATGGAGTGTATCCACCTTTTTTATTTTTAATCTCTACGGCTAATCTATCACTGTCCGGGTCAGTAGCAATCAGAATATCTGCATTAACTTCTTTCCCAAGTTTTTCTGAATATTCAAAAGCTCTTGTATCTTCAGGGTTTGGAAACTTAACTGTTGTGAAATTCGGGTCAGGGTTTTCCTGTTCCTTTACGACAAAGACATTGGTAAAACCTCTCTCTCTAAGTATTCGTCTAACCGGTACATTCCCGGCTCCATTGAGTGGTGTATATACTATTTTTATATCCTTATCTATTCCAGAATCTCTTAAACTAAGGCTTTTAGTGTCTTTAATATAAGCATCATCCAATTCTTTGCCTACCATAATTAGAAGTCCTTCTGCTATTGCTTTTTCTTCTGATATTGTTGGTATTGAAGAATAATCAGATATTGCAAGAATATTTTTTGTTATATTGCTTGCAGTTTCTGAAAGTATCTGTGATCCTTCTTCCCAATAGACCTTATAACCATTATATTCTTTAGGGTTATGACTTGCAGTAACGACAATTCCAGATATTGTTTTTAATTTTCTAACTGCATAAGAAAGTTCAGGAGTACTTCTCAAACTTTCAAAAAGATATGTTTTTATGCCATTTGCACAAAGAGTTAAGGCAGCTGTCATCGAAAACTCAGGTGAAAAATGTCTATTATCGTATGCAATAACAACTCCCATTTCCATCGCTTTTTTACCTTCTTTTTTAATTACTTCGGCAAGACCCTGCGTTGCTCTTGAAACAATATACTTATTCATTCTATTTGTTCCGGCACCAATTTTTCCTCTTAGTCCAGCAGTACCAAAATTAAGATCCTGATAAAATCTATCCTCTATCTCTTTAATATCATCTTTTATTGATTCAAGCTCTCTGGTAGTCTGCTCATCAAAAAAATCGTTCTCTATCCATTCTTCGTATCTTGCTTTAAAGTCTATTTTTTTATTACTCATTATTTACTCCTAATATTTAAAACTGGATCCACCTATGAATTCTCTTAGTATTGAAGTAGGGGGTATCTCTGATGCAGGTACAGGTCTGAAAAGTTCAAGGAATTTTAACAGTCTCTGTGCCTCTGTATATGTTTTGTCTGTTTCTTTTATTTCTGATAGTATTGGTATGGCAAAATTCTTTAAAAGGGCAAGTTCATAGACTAAAGATGAATTGAACATTATGTCGGCACTTTCCTGAAACGGAAAGATATGTTTTTCTTCGCCTCTTATTACCGATGTAAATCTCGATAAGGTCTCTGATGCTGAATAGTTTCTGTAATTTCTATCTCTTATCATTCTCCTGAGTATTCTTGTGTCAGTAGTTGGAATTCTATTGTGATCATCTATTGATAATTGTGTTAATGCAGAAATATATATTTTTAATTTGTTTCTTTCAGGAATTAAGGAAGTTAATCTTCCGTTCAATCCATGAATTCCTTCAACTATAAGAATTTGGTCATCTTCTAATCTTACCTGTTTGAAGTTTAAAATACTTTTACCTGTTTCAAAATCATATTTTGGAATACCGACTTCATCACCATTTAAGAGTTCAGATAATTGTTTATTAAATAAATCTATATTTATTGCCTCTACTGCTTCAAAATCATACTCTCCAAATTCGTCTTTTGGACATTTATCTCTGTCAACAAAATAATTATCCATGGAAATTGCGATAGGTCTTATTCCGTTTACTCTCAAATTTATTGATAATCTTTTTGAAAATGTAGTTTTTCCCGCTGCCGAAGGGCCTGATATCAGGACTAATCTTACATCATCTCTTTTTTTTAAAATTTCATCTGCAATTTGTGCAATCTTTTTTTCGTGCAATGACTCTGCAATTTTAATTAACTCTGAGGTTCCGTTATTATTTATTATTTGATTGAGTCTTCCAACATTGCTGACATTGAGGATTTTCCCCCAGATTTTACTCTCTCTGAATATTTTAAATAGTTTAGGATAATGACCCGTATTTGGATAACATTTGAAGTCATCTTTTTCAGGTAATTGAAGAATAAAACCCGGATGATATGTCTTTAATTTAAAATTTGTTATAAAACCTGTTGACGGTGCAAGTGGATAAAGTCCAATATTTGAGAAACTTCTGCCTTCATGGATAGTTATTTTTTTTGTATCTATTCCACTAATTAATCTTACCTTATCACTTTGAGCCCTTTTTTTAAAATATTTTAATGCAGTTTTTTTTGTCAGTGTTTTTTCATTGAGGATAAGATTACTATTAATTAATTCGTTCATCTTATCTGATAAAGAATCAATGATTTCCTGATTGACAGGTATATCTGTATAATAATCATAATAAGAACCTCCACCAAAAGAGTGCCTTATTACAAGTCTGCTATTATTATAAAGTTCCTCTGCTGCCATATATAAAATAAAGGCTGCCGTTCTTCTATAAACCTCTTTGCCTTCTTTTGAACGAAAGGTAATTGGTTCAATAGCCATATCCTTATCGGGCATAAAATTTAAAGAAACAAGCTTATTATTTACTTTGGCTGCCAAAACAGGAAATTTTTTTTCAGTTTTAAATTCATCAATAATGTTTAAAAGTTTAGTCCCCTTGTCAATAATAATTTTTTCACCATTTAAATGTAATGTGATTTTTTTCATAAAGCATTATAACTTATATTATTAATAAATAAAACTATATAAAAACGGAAAAATCAAAAAATCATTTGATTTTTATTTAATTATTTACTATTATATTATTTAGTAGTAAAATAAGGTTATAACATTGCAACTAATCAAGTACCTTTAGTTGAAGAAATATCTTATGAACAGGTTTATCGAGAGAGAGTTTATTAGGAGCTTAAATGATTAACAAATCAAAAATTGTATCAATTGCAGGTGGTAAGGGTGGCGTTGGGAAATCATTTATTGCTGCAAATCTTGCCATAGCTATTGCTGAATTAGGAAAGAAAGTAATACTTATTGATCTCGATTTTGGTGGTGCTAATCTCCACACCTTTCTTGGTTTGGCTAATAATAGTCCTGGTGTAGGTGAGTTTATTAAAAGTAAGGGAAAATTGCTTTCAGAGTTCTTTGTGTCAACTCAATATGAAAATCTTAAGTTTATTCCTGGTGATGGTATAACTCCATTTATGGCAAATATGTCTTTTCTACAAAAACATAAATTGATGAAAAATATTGAAAAATTAGAAACTGATATAATAATTCTTGATCTTGGTGCAGGTTCAACATATAATACCTTGGATTTTTTTGAACTTGCAGATCGGGGAATGTTAGTTATTAGACCGGATTTTTTGTCAGTTATGTCATCATTAGCTTTTTTAAAAAATTCTATTTTAAGAAAGATAGAGAAAAGCATAAAAAAAAGTGAGAAGTTAAAAACAAAATTGAAAGAAATACTAAACAGACGTATGGATGATGATGCTATAAATATTAAGTCAATAATTAAGGAGTTTGATTTAGTTGATAAAAACTCATCTGAGAATATTAAAAAGATTTGTTATGAAACAAGACCAGGGGTAATTTTTAATATGGGAAATAGTCATTTGGAAATGGATATAATGAAACAGCTAAATAGTGGTCTTGAAAATGTATTATCAATTGATGTAGATTATTTTGGGTTTGTACTGTTGCATAAGGATGTTTTAACTTCAATTAAAGACAAAATGGTTTTTATTAATAATGTAAAAGAGAGTAAAACGGCAATAGAAATAAGGCAAATTGCTAAAAGACTTAATAAATACCTTGATACTCCTATTAAAAATAGTGGTGAATTATTGAAAAGTTCAACAAAAAAATTTATTGAAGAAAGTGAATGAAATTTGTTGACATATTAAATACCTTTATATAGAATTAATTATATTACC
>JAOZTV010000544.1 GCA_029939015.1 Candidatus Aminicenantota bacterium | reverse complement strand
GTTTGGGACGAGATTATATCCATTGACAAAGACTATCAGTAAGCAATTGCTTGCAGTCTATGATAAACCAATGATCTATTATCCATTATCTACTTTGATGATGGCAGGTATAAGAGAGATATTAATAATCTCAACGCTTGAGGAATTACCGAGGTTTCAACAACTTTTTGGGTCAGGAGAGCAATTAGGTTTATCTATTAGTTATAAAGAACAGACTTATCCGAGAGGGCTTGCAGATGCATTTATAATTGGTGAAGAGTTTATTGGAGATGATTCAGTTGCATTGATTCTAGGAGATAATATTTTTTTTGGGCATGACCTTATAAATATGCTGAAAGAATCGGCAAAGACTAAAGATGGTGCTACTGTATTTGGATATTTTGTTAAAGATCCGAATAGATATGGTGTGGTAGAATTTGATAATGAAAACAATGCTCTTTCAATTGAAGAAAAGCCTGAGTTTCCTAAATCAAATTATGCTGTTGTTGGATTATATTTCTATGATAATTCTGTTGTAAATATTGCCAAGGGTTTAAAACCTTCTAAAAGAGGAGAGATTGAGATTACTGCTGTAAATAATGCTTATTTAAAGAAAAAGAAGTTACATGTTAAGCTTATGGGACGCGGCTATGCATGGCTTGATACTGGGACATTTGATTCACTTCTTGATGCATCAATGTTTGTAAAAACAATTGAAGCAAGACAGGGGTTAAAAATTGCCTGTATAGAGGAAACTGCATTTAGAATGGGATATATAGATAAAAATCAGCTTAGATTACTTGCTGAGTCTTTGGGCAAAAGTGAATATGGAGAATATTTGCATGGTTTATTAAATGAATAAGATAAAAATGATTCCGTCTATTCAGTGTGTTCAGTGGTAAAAAAGAATTTTTAAAGATTAGAGAATTAAGTAATAAAGACAAACTGACCACTGAAGGCACAGAATGACACTGAAATAATTTAGGTAGATTATAAAGGACAAATATTACAACAAAAGTATATTCCTGATTTTATTTGTTATGATAAAATAATTGTTGAAATAAAAGCTGTTGAATACTTAACAACAAAACATGAGAGCCAAATTATAAATTATTTACATTCAACAGGTTACAAATTAGGTCTCTTGGTAAATTTTGCAGGTTATCCCAAAGTAGATATAAAAAGGTTTGTTTTGTAGAATGTATCAAAACCAATCCGTGTTATTCTGTGTGTTCAGTGGTTAAAAGTTTTTAAAAATTATAGATTAAAAGAATAAAGATAAATTGACCACGGAAGACACGGAAGGTCACTGAAAAAAGACTAAAAATGTATCCGTGTTATTTTGTGTGTTCAGTGGTTAAAAGTTTTTTAAAGAATATAAGGAGTGATTGATAGTCAATGAGAAATATAAATAATATATTAGTTACTGGTGGTTGTGGTTTTATTGGAAGTAATTTTATAAAATTTTTACTTGAAGACACGGAATTTAATGGGAAAATTATTAATGTTGATAAATTAACCTATGCAGGTAATCCTGATAATTTA
>JAOZTV010000218.1 GCA_029939015.1 Candidatus Aminicenantota bacterium | reverse complement strand
ATTGAGTTTAGTGTAAATAGATAATTAGATCTAAGATAATAAATATTGCTAGGTGACAGTTTTTCAATTTCAGAATCAATATTAATGTTGGGGTTAACTCGCTGAATGTGTTGAATATGTGATATGGTTCGTGATGTTGGATCACGCATCAAAAAGAATATACGGGTATCAAAACCTAAATTCTTTATGTTTAGAAAACCTTTTGAAGATAAATGAGAATATGATGGAGAAATTTCGCCAAATATTTTTTCTTTGCCTATTCGACGTTCAAAATACTGCAGATAAGCATTCTTGTCCTTTTGCATGGCACTTATCTCTGCCAGATTATGAAGTTGCTTATACACTTTCGTATCTGGTTTTTGAATATTTTGGTTTTTGTTAAGAATCATATCTATCATTCTTCTTGTTCGATATTTTTGCCCAACTTTTTCAAATGGATTATCTAATAGTGTATTGAAAAAATTCATTTCTTTGATTGGGGAATGGAAAGCATCTGGATGATTCATTAAATAATTAGCTACCCATGTGGTTCCACTTTTCATGGCACCAATACCTATAAACATAATTCTACCACGCAGCAGAGGGAAATAGTTCTCATAACTATCATCCTCTGAATTATCGTTGAAAGTTTTTTTTTCACTCCGGCTCAAAGGCAAAAAATCCAGATTATTATTGTTGAATATTATTTTGGTGAAGGTATTTCTTTTAGTTCCATATAGATTCGTTAAAGAATGAATAGTTTTAATAATTGAGTCAAGTCTACTTTGATAACGTGCTTGTTGTGCACTATTCATCTCAAGACCATGTGTACCGGAAGATAGTCTATAGACAACACTGCTTGAGAACTTATATAAATATTTGTCACTAGTTTTTCTTGAATAAGTTTTTATCCATGGAAAATTACCCCAACTAGTCCATTTGCCGGGGACACCAAGTATTTTAAACAATTCAGCCTTATCAATAATGCCATACGGTAGATATGAATTAAAACCTTCTTTTGCAGTGAAATGAAACCCAATCTGTGGTTCTTCATATTTTGGTTTTGCGATAATATTATTATTTAAGAAATCAGCATTGCTGGAGAGTCTGGAAAAAGGAATGATTATGTATGGTAAATTCGTACTTTGAATACAGTTACTGCAGAGAAGACGGAAGTCATTCTCTTTAAAAATACAATTTCCATCCAGTACAAATGTCCAGTTTGCAGTCCGCCTTCCCTCATCAAGAGCAAGATTCCGTGCACCATTAATGTTCATCACATAATTGATTTTTGGTGCAATAGCCCAGATTGTTTGTCTTTTTTGAGAGATTTTTGTGCTTTCATTGAATTTTTTAGATGAAAAGTAATTGATTCCCCCAAATTCGTTAACTCTCCATCCTGTTTTTGCATATTCTTCAGCATCAAATGGTATTAGTAAATAATCTATAGACTTTCTTTCTAACAGGTCTATATAATCTTGTTCTCTCCTTTTATCAAAAATACGATTTAGAATAAATAACTTTCTGCAATCTTTAAAATTAGACTCATTTTCTAAAATGAACCTTAAATTATTTAATGTCTGGTCTTTAGAATGTCTTGGATAATGATCATTGCCCAATATCCTGACAAGTAAAAATTCAGAGAGTATATTCCGAGTATCTGGTTCATTTTTGTTTTTTTTTAATTCTTTTCTTTTACTTAAAATTTTTGCCTGTCGATTTAGTTTTAAAACGAGATGTTTTGGATAGTAACGAAACATATATATTCTTTTTAAAATTAAAATAATAAACCTGATTTTGCTTTTCAATTTATTACTCCTCTGTTTATTGCTTGTATATTGTGTTTAGTACACTTCAATAATCGTTTTAATCTACTTAAGAATCCCTCTATTTCTTTAAAAGAATATGACTTGTCAAAATAATATCTCACATATTCATCAAGTAATGAGGGTAAATGAGAATAGTCAATGTCTTTTGGATATTTTTGAAAATCCAATTCAAATAATTGTTTTCGCTCTGGAAAATAGTTCCTACGTACCCACTCATTTGAATCTAAAAACATGTTCATGAATGATTCTGCATCTATCCGTTTAACTTCTCTTTTCTTACCGGTTAATTCTGCTGCAATTTGTTTCTGTAGTTTTGTATAGTTATCGTTACGTATACCTGAAACAAAATTTTTTCTTATCTTTTGATTTAATTTTGAAATAACATATTGAGCTTCCACACTAATTGCAGTATTTAAATTATCAATATTTGTTGAGACTAAATTGCTATCTAACCCAGCTAATGTGATGAATTTTTCTACAGAGTTTCCTGAATGAAGTAAATCAGAATAGAGAGCAATTTTAATATTATTTCGAGGAACGAATGCTTCGAATCTTTGAATTAATGATTTGTAGTCATAATAATCCATATAATCTTTTACTACTCGTCCTTTTGGTAATTTCAAGTATGCATGTCCACCAATATTACCGAATACATCATCGAAGTTTTTATGACCTGCCATAAGAGCGGTACTGAATCTGCTTAAAGCTAATTCATCCTGTCGCCTTAAAAAAACAATAATTTCAATATTGCTGACATTATTTTCAAATATTTCAAATAACCTTTTAACTTCATTCTTATTAACGATTCTACTATGGATAAGTTCTGTACTGACAATCAAAGTATGCCATGGTTCATGATTATTAAGTTCCTGTTGCAATTTCCGTTTCAAATCAATTCTGAACCGTTTCAAAGACATTCCTGTATTGGCAAAGATATGAGCACGAATATTATCTAATACATCATCATCCTGTGCTGCTGCAATAATTTTTGTATGGTTTATATAACCAAGTGATTTTGGAAATATAATTCCAGCTTCAGCTAAACGACTGCTGCTATTATACAATGCTTTCTGGATAGTCGTAGTTCCTGTTTTCTCACAACCTACATGTAGAATTAATTTTTTATTCATCATAAAAAGTTAGTTTAAATGTGATTTATGCAGTTTATAAAGGTTTGCATATCTACCATCTATTTGAATAAGTTCTCTATGCGAACCCTGCTCAATGATACGTCCTTTATCAACAACAATAATCCTGTCGGCAATACTAACAGTCGAGAATCGATGAGAAATAAGTAATGTTGTGCGTCCTTGTGATAATTTTCTGAAATTTGTAAATATTTCATGTTCAGTATGGGCATCAATATTGGCCGTAGGTTCATCAAGAATAAGCAAAGATGCTTTTCTTGCAATGGCACGAGCAATAGCTATTTTTTGCCATTGACCTCCTGACAAGTTATAATTACCAAATTTTCTACCTAGCAGTGTATCATACCCTTCAGGCATATTCCGGATCATATCATCAATTCCAACTTTTTTAGCGATGGCTTCAATTGATTCACGGTCGTTCATTAATTCATGCCAATTTCCATAGGCAATATTTTCAGCTACACTTGCTTCATATTTATTCAGATTTTGAAAAACAAATGCAATCTGACTATACAAATAATCTAAATCAAAGTTTTTCAATTTTTGATTATCAAAATAAATATTACCCAGATCAGGGTCATATAAACGAGCCATAAGTTTAGCTATTGTTGATTTACCGGAACCATTTTCACCTACTAAAGCGACAACTTCACCAGGTTCAATAGTAAAAGAAATATTATGAAGTACAGTCATTTTTGACCCTGGATAAGCAAAGGTAACATTCTCAAATGTAATTTTTCCATCAATATTGTCAGGAATAAAATTATTATGACTAAACAACTTTGGTTTTAGGTTGAGGTATTCAATCAAATCACTGACATACATAGCTTGTTGTAATGTGCTTGTGATACTTGTACTTGAACTTTGAATGGTGCTTTGTAATTGACGAGTTGCTCTTCCATAGATTACAAGATCACCAATTGTCAGAAGTCCTTGAAAAACACGCCAAGCAATCCATCCTGATGTAATAGCTATTGCACCTGCAAAGAGTATGGCAAAAAGAATATTACCCATAATTTGCCGTGAATATATTTCACGATCTTCTTTAATAAATTCTTCCATAAAATTCTGATAACGTCCAATGAGTGGTTTAGCTAAATCTAATAGTTTAACTTCTGGAACAGAGTTATTATTCAGCATTGTCTGGGAGTAATAACGAATCCATCTTTTACGAGTAGTGCGATTACGAGATTTAATATATGCTTTCCGGGATTGTTTCCAATGGAAAATAAGATAAGGAATAGAAATTGGGAAAAGCAATAATGTAGCAATTGGATCAATTATTACCAAAATGCCTACGATTGAGATCAATGAAATAAGGTCAGTAATGAAGCTAAAGATCTGATTGATGAAATTATTTACATTATTTGCAATATTACTTTGAGCACGGGCTAGAATGTCCTGCAATTCTGGATTCTCAAAAGTCTCTAATTCAAGTTTTCTGGCATGTTCGAGAACTTCAATTGTAATGTTAATTTGAAGAGTTTCATTCAGACGACGAGAGACATATTGCCGACCAGATAAAAATGTTGTTTGTAAAACGGTAATTACCAAGGCCAGAATAATCCATAACAAAATGGTATTGAAATTACCATTTGATTCTCTGGTAACTTCGATCAGTGTATTAATTAATTCCCTAGCAACTAAAGCCTGCAGTGCTAACATAGCTGCAGGGATTATGGTGAAAACAAGCTTCAGGCTCAACCATAGTGGCGTTAATTTCCAAACCTTTGAAAATACCCATTTTATTGCGGGCTTCAATAACCCTAGTTTTTGATTGATTGATATATTATCATTATTTTTCATTACAGTTTTTATTTGATATATTGAATAGATTAACACTTCGGGGGAAAAGTTCCCAGCTTATTGATAATTGCTTAGAAGATGTGAATAGGTGAGTGTATAGGTATGTGCAATGTATGTGTATAAAAAATGTAAACAACATATAGAATTTTAGCATATCAAGATCAAAAAATATATTGATTATAAAATTTTTATAGAATTTTTGTTTTTATTCTTTTAGAAATAAAGGCTCTCTGCCATACTGGCGGAGAGCCTTATAAAACAAGTGAAAAAGAAAATTTAATATTATAATCTTGTGATTTTTTATATTATATATGGACGTTTTGTGAAACGCCCTTACTATAAGTCAGAATGATAATTTGTATAATAAACTTAAATTTAAATTATATCTTATTTCATTTTTCATTTTTTATTAAGTCCATTATAGTTCTATATAAAAAGATTTACTAATTGTACTCTGTTTTTTACACCTGTTTTTTTGTAAATATTATAAATATGATCTTTAACAGTTGCAATTGAGATAAAAAGTCTATCTTCGATCTCTTTATTACTAAGCCCTTTAATTATTAATAAAATTATTTCCTGCTCTCTTTTTGATATTCCATATTTTATTATATTTTCATTAACCAGATTTTGTGATTTTTCAATTTTAAATTC
>JAOZTV010000217.1 GCA_029939015.1 Candidatus Aminicenantota bacterium | reverse complement strand
GATTCAATCGAAAATATAAAAAAATCTATACAATCGGGGCAGACTCTTATTAAAATTATTTCTTATGAAGAAAAAAGAGTAGAAAAATTCCTGACATTACTTAATAAACAGTCATTTAATTCTGATATAAATTATTTTTGGGATATAAATAATGGTTTAAATGATGGTACTGAGTTTATTATAGATACAAAAAATCCTGTTAAGGCAATAGAAATTATTTTAAAAGACGAGACGCCATCTGGTTTTTTTATTTTTAAAGATCTCTCTCCTCTTCTTAATGATCCTAAGTTTGATTCGGTTTCCGTTAATAGAAAACTCAGGGATGCTTTTACTAAATTAAAAAAAAAGGGTAAAACTATTTTCCTTTTATCAGCAGATGAATACTTTCCGGATATGATCAAAAAAGAGATAGATGTTATAAGGTTTTCTCTTCCTGATTATAGTGAGTTGGAAAATCTTTTTTTTAAGTTTATAGATTCAATACAAAAAAGTGGTAAACAAATTGAGCTAAATGAAGAAGAAAAAAAAAGGTTTGTTACTGCTGTAATGGGTCTTACTTACGAAGAAGCTTATAAGGCATTTATGAAGTCTTTATTAAATGAGCCTGTAATTACTGTAAAATTAATAAGTAAGATTAATGAAGAAAAAAAGCAACTCATTCTCAAGGATGGTGTTTTAGAGTATTATACAAATAAATTTTCGCTTGATGACCTTGGTGGTCTTGGTAATCTGAAAGATTGGCTGAAAAAGAGAAAAAAAGCATTCTCAAAAGAGGCAGAAGATTATGGCTTGCAAAAACCAAGAGGTGTATTGTCAATGGGGATATCAGGTTGTGGAAAGAGTCTTACTGCAAAAATCATATCCGGATTATGGGATCTTCCGCTTTTTCGTCTGGATATGAACCTTGTTTATTCAGGAATGGGTGGTTCTCCTGAACTTGTCTTTTCAAGAGCATTGCGAACTATGGACTCTGTTGCTCCTGCAATACTCTGGATAGATGAGATAGAAAGTGGTATTAGTGATAAACAATCCGATAGTGCATCATCAAGAATATTAGGTTTTTTCCTGACATGGATGCAGGAGCATACTTCTGATATTTTTATAGCAGCGACAGCAAACAGGATTGATTTATTGCCTGCCGAGATGTTGAGGCGAGGACGTTTTGATCAAATATTCTTTATTGATTTGCCAACACATAAGGAGAGAGAAGAGATTTTTAATATCCATCTCAAATCAAATGGGAACGATATTAGCAATTTTAATATACCTCAACTTGCACAGATAACAAAGGGTTGGTCTGGTAGTGAAATTGAACAGGCAATTATTTCTGCTTCCTATGAGGCATTTGCTGAGGATAGAAAGCTTGAGGAAGACGATCTGTTTATAATATCTGGTAACACAGTACCCCTTTCAACTACAATGAATGAACAGATAAAGAAAATTAGAAGCTGGGCTCATAATAGGGCTGTCAGGGCTTCTAAGGATATAGAGTATTGATTAGTTATTAGCTTTTAGTTGTTAGTTATTAGTTAAAAAAACAAATATTGACTTGCAATTAAAGCTTAAGACTAAGAAAAGGAGAAATTTATGATTAATACAGATAGAATTGAAGAATTATCAAGGGAAGAATTGATTGAATTAACTAAGGTTTTTGCAAAAAACTGGATTGCTCATGATGGGAGCTGGTTTTTGTCCATAGAAGAAAAATATGGGATGGATATGGCAATTGAAATGGATATTGAAGCCTGGAGGAAATTTACTGTAGTTGAGGCAAAAAGACTTATGCAATTTTTGAGTTTAGATAAAAATTCAGGAATAGATGGTTTGAAAAAAGCTTTGGCTTTCAGATTATATTCAAGTTTAAATGAGGATGAAATAGTTAAGGTATCAGATACAGTATTGGAATACAGGGTGAAAACCTGCAGGGTTCAACAGGCAAGAAGAAGAAAAGGTTTGAAAGATTTTCCCTGTAAACAGGTTGGAATTGTTGAATATAGTCTATTTGCAGAAACTATCGACTCAAGATTTAAAACCGAAGTTGTTTCCTGCCCTCCTGAGATTACAAATTCAGATTATTATTGTTTTTGGAGATTTAATTTAACCTAAAAAATATTTAACTTTTTTACATTTAATTCGTACAAACTATATTAGGAGGAATAATGTTTAAAATTAAAACTTTTATTGTGATGATGGTAGCAATAGTATTATTATCATCAAGTTTATTTAGTGGAACAAAATTAATGAGATTTCCTGATATTTATAAGGACAAGGTTGTCTTTGTAAGTGGAGAGGATATTTGGATTGCATCTATTGATGGTGGAAATGCTAAGAGATTAACCATAAATGATGGTTCAGAAAGATTTCCAAAGTTTTCGCCAGATGGGAAATTAATTGCATTCTCAGGTCAGTATGATGGAAATATTGATGTTTATGTTATGAATACAGAAGGCGGTAATATTCAAAGACTTACATATCATCCAGGTGGTGATCAGGTAGTTGGCTGGCATCCGACAAAGAATAAGATTATTTTTGAATCTGCAAGAAATAGTTTTAGTCGTTATTCTCAGCTCTATCTTATTGGGCTTAATGGTAGTGATATAGAACCTCTTATAATGCATGAAGCTGTTTATGGTAGTTTTTCTGCTGATGGTACAAAAATTGCATATAATCGAATATCAAGAGAAGGTAGAACATGGAAAAGATATCAGGGTGGTTTAGCTCAGGATATTTATATGTTTGATTTCAAATTGAATAAGGATTCTAAAATTACATCGTTTAAAGGGACAGACCGTACACCAATGTGGATAGGTGATAAAATATATTTTACTTCAGATAAGGATCAGTTCCTTAATATTTATTCTTATGATCCAAAAACTAAAGAACAAAAACAAATAACATTTCATAAGGATTATGATGTAAGAAGACCAAGTGATGGATTAAATGAAATTGTATATGAACATGGTGGGGATTTATGGAAATTGGATATTAAGACCGGTAAGTATAGTAGCTTAAATATCGAAATTGCAGCGGATTCTCCTGAGACAAGACCTTATCTTAAAAAAGTAGGCAGGTATATGACAAATTATTCATTGTCTCCTTCTGGAAAAAGGTCATTAGTTGTTGCAAGGGGTGAAGTTTTTACTATTCCTAAAAAACATGGTCCCATTAGAAATATAACAAATGATTCCGGTTCAAGAGACAAGGATGCAGTCTGGTCACCAGACGGTAAATATATTGCATATCTGTCGGATAAGGCTGGAGAATATGATATCTATCTTGCTGACCCAAAGGGCATTAGAAAAACAAAAAAGATAACTTCATTTGAAAAGGGATATAGGCATACGCTTAAATGGTCTCCTGATAGTAAAAAAATTGGATTTACAGATGAAAAACTGATACTTTATTATATTGATGTTTTAAGTAAAAATATTATAAAAGTTGATAAGGCTGAGTATGAAAATGTTGATGTTTCAATGGATGTAAAACCGATATTTGATTATTCATGGTCACATGACAGCAAGTATCTTACATATTCAAAAATGAACTCAGAGCTTGTTCAACAGGTATATATTTATTCTTTAATGAGTAAAAAAACAAATAATGTGAGTATTGGATTATTCAATGATTTTAATCCTGTGTTTTCTAAAGATGGAAAATATCTGTTTTTTATTTCAAATAGAAGGTTTTCTCCAACTCTATGTGATTTTGAATGGGAAATGGTTTATAAAAATGTTGCTGGTGTATATGTAATGACATTGCAAAAAAGCACGCCATCTTTTCTTAAATTTAGAAATGATGAAGAGGAAATTAAATCAGATAAGTCAAAGAAAGGTAAAAAAGACCAAAAAAACATTAACAAAGATTTAAAAATTGATTTTAATGGCATTAATGAAAGAGTTGAAGCACTTCCTCTTAAAAAGGGTAATTATAGAAATCTTTTAATTGCTAAAGATCAACTTTATTACCTGAATGCAGAGAAAGGTGATTTTAACCGCTTTGAATTCAGAGCAAGAGGTCTTATGGATCTATATTCATATTCATTTAAGAAAAGAAAAGAGACAAAACTTATAAGTGGTATAGATAGTTATAAGCTTTCTTCGGATAATTCTAATATTATCTATAAAATTGGAAGAAATCTTTTTACAGCAAAAGCGACTGGTGCAAAAATAAAGGGAAAAAAAATTGCACTTAATAATTTGAAAATGTCATTTGACCCAAAGGAAGAATGGAAACAGATATTTAATGAAGCCTGGAGATTGGAAAGAGATTATTATTATGATCCTAATATGAAGGGTGTCAACTGGGTGGAGATGAAAAAGAGATACGGAAAACTTGTTGATAGGGCAACTTGCAGACAGGATATTCGTTTTATAATTGGCGAACTTATTGGTGAGTTGAATACTTCACATACTTATGTTTTTGGTGGTGATCGTAAGCGGAGAGCTATAAGGGTAAACATTGGACTACTTGGAGTTGACTGGCAGATAGACACGGCGTCTAAGAGATATCGTTTTAAAAAAATATATAATGTGCCGGATTGGTCAAGAGGCGTTAAACCTCCTTTAGGAAAGCCTGGACTTAATTTAGTAAAAGGTGATTATCTATTGAAAATTAATGGTAAAAATGTGGATAGTTCAAAAAACATTTATTCATATTTTCAAGACATGGCAGGTAAATATGTAAAACTTACAGTCTCAAACTCATCAGCAAATAAAATAGGAAGAGAAATTATAGTAAAACCATTATTCTCAGAGAGAACACTCAGGTATCTTGACTGGGTTGAAACAAATAGAAAAAAAGTTGCAAAACTGTCAAATGGAAAAATAGGTTATTTACATTTACCCGATACATACCTTAGCTCCGCAGTTGAATTTCCAAAATATTTTTATTCACAGATGGCAAAAAAGGGAATGATAGTTGATGGAAGATATAATGGTGGTGGCTTAGACCCTGATATTTTCTTACAGAGATTAGATAAGAAGAATCATACATATTGGACAAGAAGACATTCCGCGCATCAAAAAAGCCCAAATACTACAATGGATGCTCATTTTGTATGTCTTACTAATAAACAAGCAGGTTCAGGCGGAGATGAATTGCCTCATGTATTCAGATGGAGAAAGATGGGGCCAATTATTGGAACAAGAACCTGGGGTGGATTAGTTGGAGTATCAATGTTCATTTCAATGATCGATGGTGGAGGTTTAACAGCACCTGATTACCGTATATATAATGACAAAGGTGAATGGATAATTGAGAATGAAGGTGTAAGTCCGGATATTGAGATAGACCTTGACCCGGTAGAAGTATCAAAAGGAATTGATGCACAGCTCGAAAAAGGGATTGAAGTCTTAATGAAAAAAATAAAAAAAGATCCTAAAAAATGGCCTAAGCATAAAGAATATATTATTGAAAAGTTTAA
>JAOZTV010000216.1 GCA_029939015.1 Candidatus Aminicenantota bacterium | reverse complement strand
TCTTATACTTTATACAGATGGAGTTTCTGAAGCTGTAAATACAAATAATGAGTTTTATGGTATAGATAGATTTCTGAACCTTATAAAAAATATTGATGCAAAAACTAATAGTGCAAAAGAAATTATTAATTTAATAATTAATGATATAGAGACATTCTTTAATGGCAAGATCCAAAATGATGATATAACCATTGTTATAGTTAAAGTAAAATAATATATTAAATAATTATAAAAACATTTGACTTTTTTTTTATTATTCATTAAAATAATTTCATAGAAATATAAATGGAGATTGATATGTTGAAAGATTTTAGAGAATTAGATTTTATAAATAAAATTGGGGTACTTAATGATATTCAAAGCAATAAAAAAATTGAGTATATTTCTCAATTATTTGACCTGTATAATAATCCTACCGGTGATGACTCTATTGATAATATTCTTGAAGAAACTTTGAGAAATGTTGTCATATTAAATGTTGAGGAACTCACAAAGAGGATTAAAACAGAAAATGAAAAAGAAAAAATATTTTGTATTAAAACTGCTTCAAGATTTAAAATTATTGATGCAGTGCCTGAATTATTGTCTGTATTAGATGGGGAAATTAAAGATAAAATAAGGTATGAAGTATTATGTGCATTGTCTGAAATTAAGGATGAACGAGCTTTGGAAGTTTTTAGAAAACATATTGGCTATAAGGATAAAATTATTTCTACACTTTCAATAGGAATGATTGGATATTTTAAAGATGAAGAATCAATGGTCAAATTAAATGGAATAATAAACGATGGTGAATCTGAAGAAAACTATAAAAATTGTTCTGTTGAAACTGCTGGAGCTATAGAGGCTTTAGCTAGTTTTGATACAAATAATGTAATAATGTTCTTTGTAAAAAAAATTCATCATAAAAACCCCACAGCAAGAAGAATAATTCATGAGAAAATTACAGAGAAAGGCGTTAACTCTTTCCCGTATTTGAAAAAAATATTTTTAGGAAATAATGTTGACAATAAAATAATGGCAGCTAATTTAATTGGAAGAATAGGTGATAAAAGTGGTGGTGATATTTTATTTTCAGTCCTAGATAATAAAGATGAAAAGGATACAAATTTAAGATATGCTATATATGAATCCTTTGGAATGTTGAGGTCAATGAAAGGCTTGATATGTCTCTCTGATGCATTAGTTGAAAAAGAGTTTCTTGTCTTACTTGCTGTAATACTTTCTCTAGAACCTCAGGCTAACAAAAATATAATTAATCGTATAATAGAACTTATTTTAAAAGGAGACGAACAGAGTGTTAATCTTTTAAAAGCTATTATTCATACAAAAGCAGGTAATATTTTCAAACAAGTATATTTGAATAGTGAACAGCTTGCTGACAAATTGATTGCTCAAATATTAGAAAGTAATGATGATCAGATAATTAATGACTTTAAAGATATTATAAATTCATTCGAATCAGATAGAAAAGAAGAAGATATTAAAAAACTTTCAGATATTTCAGTTGTAAATTCTGAAATTAATATTCTTGCAGTTGATGACTCCAAGGCAATGCTTATGTTTTATAGAAATCTTGGTTCAGAGACTGGATTTAATGTAATTACAGCTGAACATGGTGCGGCAGCTTTAGAGATTATTAAAGAAAATAATAATTTTAATTTAGTAATAACTGATATGAATATGCCAATTATGGATGGTACTGAACTAACCAGAAATATAAGAAAAGACGAATTATTGAAAAATATCCCAATAATAATGGCAACAACTGAATCGGAAAAATCACAAATCAATATAGCCAAAGATTCGGGTGTCAATCATTTTATTAAAAAGCCTTTTACAATTAGTTTTCTTTTTGAGACTGTTACAAAGTATTTAGCTTAATAGCCCCTTTGCTATAGGGTTCGCGTATAGTAACTAATTACCCAACTTATTTATACGCAAACCCTTAAGTTTATTTCTTAAACCGTCCTTGTCCAATGCTTTGAGAATTGCTTCATCAGGTTCAACTATATCTTTTTCAATGAGATCGAATAGGACATCATTGAGCATTTGCATACCTATACTTTTGCCAGTCTGCATCATTGTAGCTATCTGAAAATTTTTACCTTCTCTTATAAGATTTGCAACACCAAGTGTAGAAATTAGTACTTCGAATGCTCCAACTCTACCCCCTGATTTTTTCTTTAATAGATTTTGGGAACAAACTCCTAATAATGAATCTGCAAGCATTGTTCTTATTTGAGCCTGTCTATCAGCTGGAAATTGGTCAATTATTCGGTCAACTGTAGATATAGCCGTTGATGTATGCAGGGTGCCAAACACGAGATGCCCTGTAACAGCCATTTCTATAGCAATTGAGATGGTCTCAAGGTCTCTTAATTCGCCAACTAGAATGATATCAGGGTCTTCCCTAAGTGCAGCCCTTAAAGCAGCCTTAAAAGACTTTGTATGTGTATTTATTTCTCTTTGGTTTAAAAGAGATTTTTTGTTTTTATGGACAAATTCAACAGGATCCTCAACGGTTATTATATGTTTTTTCTGGTTTGTGTTTATGTGGTCTATTAATGCAGCAAGAGTTGTTGACTTTCCACTTCCTGTAGGTCCTGTTATTAGTATCAAGCCCTTTGGTATATCGCATATTTTAACCATTGCAGATGGAACATTCAAATCTTCAACGGTAAGTATTTTTGATGGTATTATTCTTAAAACCATTCCAATTCCATTATTATCTCTGAATATATTTGCTCTAAACCTTGCATGGTTTTTAATTTCGTATGCAAAATCTGTGTCACTAGTATCTTTAAATTCTTTTAAATTTATATCGGGTGTAATTTTTTCTATTTCAGATAATAATTTATCTTCTTCAATTATTGGATAGTTATCTAATCTTACTATATCTCCGTCAATTCTCATAAAAGGATTTGAGCCTGTTGATAAATGTAAGTCAGAGGCTCCATAATCATCCATTTTTTTTAACAAGTCAATGATATCAACAGTATCATATTGTTGTAATTGCTCTTTTTCTTGGAGTTTTTCCTCTGTATTATTTTTACTAATACTTTCTTTTTTTTGAAAAGTTGATTGTTTTTTTTTTTTGAAATGAATTTGTTTTTCATTAAAGAGAATTTCAAGATGAAGGTTTTTGTAGTATAAAGTGTTTTTATTATCATATATTTTTTTATACTCATCTAATATGTTTTTAAACTGTTCAAGGGTAAGAATGTTTTTTAATACATTTGTTTTTATCCCGTCTTTAATAAGATATGCAGGTTCAGTATAGTTTACTATTAACTCATCTGCATTCCAGTTTACCAATGCGTCTATTAATTTTTCTACATTACTCATTTTAAATCTTGGTTATTCTGAATTAATTTTTCAGAAATTTTATAGACTTTATTTTTGTTCACATATATTTTTGAGTCATTATAAACAAATTGTAAAAACTGTTTGTCAGTATTAAAATAATCAAGTACCCTTGCTCTGGCGTTTTTGTGAACCTTTATAAGTTCTACATCAAGCTCTATGTCTTTTATAAATAGTTTTATGTTTGTTTCATTTTGTATTAATGTGACTTCTTTTTCTCTTATATAAATTATTTCATTTTTATTAAGGATAAGGAATTCATTTGTATCTTCTGTAATAACAGGGATTACGAACTTTTTACTGTCAATTAATTCTGCAATTGATTCTCTTCCTTTTTTTAATCTTGAAAATTTGTTCAGATAGATACAATATTCTCTGATATTGTTTTTGCCATCATCAATCATTATGTCAACAATGATTTTAACCTTTTCAACTTTATAATTCTCTTCTTTCATAATAATATATTATAGTTTTTTGAAAAATATGTCAATAAAATTATTTTTTTTGTTGACTTTTTTCTAAAAATATTCTACTTTATAGTATAAATAAAAAAAAAGGAGATTTAAATGAAATTTTTAGTTGTAGATGACTCATCAACCATGAGAAGAATTATAAAGAATACACTTCAAAGGATTGGATATACAGATCTTGCAGAAGCAGAACACGGTAAAGATGCTCTTGAAAAAATGGATGGAATTGATATTATTCTCACTGACTGGAATATGCCTGAAATGGATGGCCTGGAATTTGTAAAAACTGTTCGTACTACAAACAAAACAATTCCTATCTTAATGGTTACAACAAATGCTGCGAAGGATGATATTGTTGATGCATTAAAAAATGGTGTAAATAATTATATTGTCAAACCATTTACTCCTGAAACTCTTAAAGAAAAAGTAGAGTCGGTATTGAAATAAAATGGACCAAAGCGAAATAGATGCACTTCTTAGTGGAGGAAATCTAGAAGAAGAAAACAAAAAACAACAGGATATAGTTGATAGCCTGATTAAACCAGCAGAAACCGAAGCTTCAAATGAAATTGATAATACTCCATCTACTGAAAAACCTGAGAAACCTGAGAAACCTGAGAAACCCAAAAAAAAAGGCGCTGTTATGGGTCAATTATCCAAAGTTAGTCAGGAAGCTGAAGAGGGTACAACCCTTGTAATGAATTACCTTGAAAATATGCTTAACATTGCAACAAAGCAAAAAGAATATAGTGCAAAATTAGAAACAGAATTAAAAGAAAATACCCTGATAAAAAGCACTGAAGAAATAATTGCATATTTTAAAGATTCTTCATTTTTAATTGAGGATTTAATATTCAATGCGATGGATGCCTTTCAATTTCAAGATATTAATAGACAGAAATTAATGAAAGTAATGCATACTCTTACTCAATTAAATACATATTTGAATGATTTATTGGGTGATGATAGTGTTGATGATGACAAGCCTGTAAATTTTGGAAGAAACATTGAAGATAAGACTCTTGCAACTGATCTTGATAAAGAAAATGTTGATGATATTATTGCTCAATTTCAAAACTCAAATTAGCATTAGGTGTAATTAATTTCATTTATTGCAGGAATAGTTTATATTAGGTATAATAGTGTTTTTATAAAGGAGATTAATAATGGAATTAAAAGAAAAAGTTTTAGCTGTAATAGATGAAGTAAGACCAGCCTTAGAAAATGATGGTGGTGGAATTGAATTTGTTGATTTAGCAGAAGACAATACAGTTGTTTTGGTAAATTTAACAGGAGCCTGTAATGGTTGTCCAATGAGTACAATGACAATTAAAGGTTATGTTGAAAGCACAATGATAGAGGCCATACCTGAAATCAAAGAGGTCAGGTTAGCATAGATTTAAATAAGTAAATTGGGTGAATATGCAAATTCACCCTTATCTTTTTGATTGATTTACTTGAATAGGGATGGTTGTTCTTTGTCTTCAAAAAGTTCTGTAAGTTCCTCAAGTGATGGTAGTTCTGAAATTTCGTTTAATCCAAAATAAAGTAAAAAATCTTTTGTTGTTGAATAGAGCATAGGATTTCCAGGAACTTTCTTTCTTCCTGAATTTTTAATAAGTTTTT
>JAOZTV010000543.1 GCA_029939015.1 Candidatus Aminicenantota bacterium | reverse complement strand
GACTATAAAATGATATTTCAGAACCCTAAATCTGTCAATTGGAGCGTTTGACAGATTTATGAACCTAAAATATTTTCCATTTAATCCCCAATCCGTGGAAGGTAATTTGTATTTAAGGGCAAAATCAAAACCAAGACCTTTCATAAATCACCTGCAACTAATAATCTTTTATATGTTTCAACTTTTTCTCCTTTCTTAATTCCAATTAATAAATTATTTTTATTCCTGCTAATTTTCCGTGTCTCTCTAGCTTTATTTAATTTGTCATCTCTTGTTTTAAGTATTTGTTTCGCCCTACCTTTCAGCTTATCAACAGGGGCAATATAATCAATGCTGCTATGAAGCCGTTCTGTATTATAATGCTCAACAAACTCTTCGACAACATCACGTGCATCCTCAATCGTGAGCGGTGTTTTGGGTCTTATACATTCATGCTTTATTGTTTTATTAAGTCTTTCAAGTTTACCATTACTTTGTGGATAATATGGTGAGGTTTTGACATGTGTCATGCCACTTATCTTTATATATGTTTTAAAATCACCTGAAATAAATTGAGGACCATTATCTGATATTATTCGAGGCGTTTGATTAGGAAATTTCTCTCTGCCCCTTTCTAAAATTATTTCTATATCTTTTTCTGTCATAGATTCCCTAATTTCCCAATGTACAATATATCTGCTATAACCATCAAGAATACAGCATAAATAATAAAAAGTACCTTTTATATTAATATAAGACATATCTATATGCCAGTGTTCATGGGGTTCTAATGGTTGTACAAAACCATTCCCTTTGGTCGATGGGTTTTTCTTCCAACTATTTAATAATCCAGTAGGCTTTAGAACTCGATAAACACTACTCGGACTTACTGCTACTTTATCTTCATCTAACATCATATAGGTTAATCTGCGATAACCATTACCTGTATGATCTTTTGCAAAGTCTATTATTGCTTCTTTCTCCCAATCCTCTAACCAAAAATCTCTCGGTATCCAACCGTTATGCTCATTTATTTTTCCGTACCTATTGATCCAAGTGTAATATTTGCTCGGAGTAATACCTATCTTTTTTACCATCTTAACTTTTTTATATCCAGTTTTATTATTCCAATGCCTTATATAGTCAACAACTTCATCGCGAAGGTCTGGCTCAACCCACTTGTTTTTCAAACCAGACCAAGTTCTTTTTTTAATTGGATATGCTCCTCAAGTAACTCCACTATTATTCCATTTTTGTTAGATATCTTCTCTTCAAGTAAAGACATCTTTTTATCAACTTTTCGCTCTTTTGATTTTGATTCTACTTCAAAGGCTTTTGCTCCATTCTCAAAAAATGTTTTTTGCCATCGATAAAATTGTGTCGGATGAAGATTATATTCATCGCAAATATCTGAAACCGGTTTATGATCCAATAAATGTTTGCGAAGAATTTTCACTTTCTCTTCTGATGTAAAGTAACGACGATTTTTCTTGCTCATTGTTTCCTCCTTTTTTATATGCTAACATTTAAAAAAGAAATTTCCAAATCCTACTGGGGCAAGACA
>JAOZTV010000542.1 GCA_029939015.1 Candidatus Aminicenantota bacterium | reverse complement strand
CTGAAGCTGAGATGAGAACTATAAAAAAAATCAGGAAATTTCTAACTTATAATTATCATCCTGATCTTGCTCCCAAAGGCAGAGAAAAAGAATATACAAATAAAATGCAGAATATTCTCGAAGCTTTTGACTGTTTGACTGACGAAACCAAAAGGGAGCAGTATAATAAAGCACATCCTTATTTTGAAGACACTAAAAGTCAAAACAATTCCCACACATTAGGTTATAAATATAAAAAAGAGTATGAAACATCAATACAACCATTTTTAAGCAGTAAAACTCTTTTCAGTTTAGCATCAAAGGCAAAAACAAATGACTCATATAGCCCATTTATTAGAAAACATATATATTTAATAGCAAAAAGAATAGAAGCTAATAAACAGCTTACAAACTGGCAAAAAAAAACAATTCCAGATGTAATTACAAATGCTATTGAAATAGGATTATTATAAATGAATGATGCAATTAGATTAGATATAAGACCGTTTAAGTGGCAAATTGAGAGTTTTAATAATTGGCTTCAAAATAGTTTAAGAGGAATCTTAAAGGTTGTTACAGGTGCAGGAAAAAGTTTTGTAGGTTTAATGACTATAGAATATTTATGGAGAATAAAAAATAATCCAATAACTGTAATAATAGTACCAACAAAAGCTTTACAATTGCAATGGCAGGCAACACTAATAAAACATGGAAACGTTAGTCCATCTTCAATAGGATTACATGGAGGAGGAGCAAAAGTAAAGATTTATAAGAATACAATTTTTCACATTTTTGTTGTAAATACAGCAAGAAAATATTTAGAAAATTTAAAGTTTGAATATCCAGAAAGCACAAAATATTTTTTAATAACAGATGAATGTCATAGATATGCATCAGGTTCAAACAAAAAAATATTTGATTTTGGCTTTGATTATACACTTGGATTATCTGCAACACCTGAAAGAGAAAATGATTTTGGGTTTGAAAAAATCCTTATAAAAAATATAGGAAAAATAATCTACAAGTATTCATATAAAAATGCATTGGAAGACAAGATAATATCTCCTTTCAAATTAACAAATATTAGTTTTAAGCTTACTGAAAGTGAATCTGAAGAGTATGATTTTATATCTTCTAAAATCACAGATAGTTTAAAAAAACTAAAACTAAAATATCCTGTTTTAAATGGAAGTAATAAATTTTTTGCAGAAATAAATAAAATAAAAAACCAACAGGAAGAAAAAAACAATTCTTCAGACCCAATTATTGCAAAATTTTTTAATCTTACTCAAAAAAGAATGAGATTATTACACAGAGCAGATAACCGTTTAAATGCATTAGCAAATATCCTTGAAAGGTTAAGTAAATACACTAAAATAATGGTTTTTCATGAGCTAATAGATGAACTGGAATTTATAGCTGATTTTCTAAGAAAAAAAAACATAAATTTCAGGGTTTATCATTCAAAAATGTCAGAAAAAGAGAAGAACGAGTCTTTAAATCATTATCGGAACTCAAAAAGTACTGTTTTATTGGCATGTAAGCATTGGATGAAGGTCTTGATG
>JAOZTV010000215.1 GCA_029939015.1 Candidatus Aminicenantota bacterium | reverse complement strand
ATTGTTTTTTACAGATAGTGTAAGAGTGCTGTAATTGCCGTCTGTTTTAGATTCTGTCCATTCATAGTCCTGATGAAAAACAATAATTGAAAAGTTCAATGTCTTATTCGGGGTTGATATAGATTCCCAATAATATGGTTCCTGAGCTTTCTTTGAATATAGTCCGGATAAAATAAAAATAAAAAAAATAATGATAAAAAGTTTCGTCTTCATATTTGCCTCCATTTACGATAATACAGATAATTAAAAAAAAATGCAAGTTTTTTTCTTTCCTTTTCCCTTTCCACTTATCCCTTATCCCTGCACTTTAACCAAGACTTTCTTAATCTCATTAAATAATACATCAAGTCTATATGGTTTTTGAATAAATCCTGTCATTCTTTTTCCACTGAATTTTTGGGTAACAGTTTGTTCGTTGTAGCCACTACTCATTATTATTGGTATATCAGGATTTATAAGTCTTAACTCTCTAAATGCCTGTTCTCCATCAAGACGAGGCATTGTAAGGTCGAGAATGATAAGGTCAATTGTTTTAATGTTCTTTCTATATATTTCTAATGCTTCTCTTCCGTCTTTTGCTGTTACAACCTTTAAACCAAAGGCTTCAACCATTTCTGAGGCAACTGAGAGTACAGATTCTTCATCGTCAGCGATAAGAACTGTTCCTTCTATATTTTCTATATCTGGTTGTTTTTTATAATTTGCTTTATTGATTTCATCAAGGGTTCTGTCAAGCGCAGGAAACAATACCTTGATAGTTGTACCCTTTTTTTCTTCTGAATAAACTTTTATTGTACCATTATGCCCACGTATTATACCCAGGACTGCTGACATACCAAGACCTCTTCCTGTAAATTTTGTAGTAAAAAATGGGTCAAAGAGTTTGTCTATGGTAGTTTTGCTCATACCAAGTCCACTATCTGCAACTTCAATATAGGAAAATCGTCCAGCCTTTACATCTTTTGTTATTCTGCATTGGCTAATATAGTTGTCATCACAGTCCATTACACCTGTATTTATAGATATATAGCCACTCCTATCTCCTATGGCTTCAGAGGCATTTGTAATAAGGTTCATGATAATCTGTCTTATTTGTGTTGCATCACCTTCTATAGGAGGAATATTGTATGCAAATTCATATTTAATAATAGCTTTCTTTGATATTGAGACTTCAAGTAGATGTGTCATTTCCTCAACTATTTCTGATAGGCTGATGTCTTCAAGCACAAACCGACCTTTTCCAGAGTATGCAAGCATCTGGTTTGAGAGGTCTGCTGCCCTATGAGCTGTTTCAATAACTCTTTCAATATTCTTCATAGAAGGTGAAACTGGAGAAAGTTTCTTTTTTGCAAGGTCAGCATTGCCTAAAATAGCAGTTAATAAATTATTGAAATCGTGTGCAATTCCGCCTGCAAGGATTCCAAGACTCTCAAGCTTTTGCGAGTGTTGTATTTTTTTTTCCATTTCTATTTTTTCATTTTCATATAATATTCTCTCTGTAATATCTCTATTACTTGCCCTATATCCCAGATATGTTTTGTTTTCACTGTAAGCTTTTTGACAAACATGCTCTATCCATACTATATCATTATCTTTTGTTTTTATTCTATATTGTATGGGGTCATGTGTCTTTTCTTCATTTTTACAATGAACTTTCCATATATTTTTGTCTTCATCTACAATAATATCAAGTAGGAGTTTTGGTTTATTGATAAATTCTTCCGGAGAATAACCCGTGATTTTCTTACAGGCTGGAGATACATAATTTAATGTAAAATCTGTATTTTCCCAATATTCCCAGTCATTAGTAAAATCAGCAACAGTTTTATATTTTTGTTCAGATGTCTTTAACGAGGCTTCTAAGGTTTTAATATTTGTAATGTCAATGACATAACCAAGGAAATGAGTGATATTGTTTTCGTTATCTCTGATTATAGAAGTATGGTCATCTATCCAGATAAATTTGTTATTTTTCCCTTTTAATCTATATGGTTCATGAAAGAAATGATTGTCATCACTTTCCATACCCTGTGTAACTTCTGAAAAAACTCTGTCAATATCGTCTTTATGAATAAGTTTTGAATATATTAAACTGCCATCAACGAATTCATCATCAGAATATCCCAGCATATTTTTTACATTGGCTGAAACATATTCAACTGGCCAGTTTTCTTGGTTTCTCCATTTAAAAATCACAACAGAACCTGTTATAAACATTTCTCTTTCCTGCTTTAATGCTTTATAATGCACTTTAGAGATTGCTTCCAAATGTTTTTTGTCTTTCATTCCTTTTTTTATTCTTTTTGTAGTAAACAAAATTCCAATTATGCCTAATAATAATGTTAAGAAATGAATGAAATAAATTAAGTTTTTTTGTTTTTTACTATTTAATATCAGGTTTGCCATTGGAATAGATACACCAATGCCTCCCCGTATATCTCCAACCTTATAGCCCTGAAATTTATGACATTTTAAGCATGATTCTATTGTTATCATTGGTCTTATTAACCTAAGATGCGCTTTGCCTTTTATATCTGATAATTCAAATACTTCTTTTGTCCCTTTCTCAAATTTTTTTAGAGCATCTTCTTCCCATTTGTCAGGCTTATTGTCTTTATTTAATGGCTTCAAGCTTGTAATTATACCTTTAATATGATACAACTTTTCGAAATCCTCCTGTATTTGTCTTATAATATAGGCAGGATTCATTAAAGTTAATTTGGTCCCATCCGGTTTTTCAATATCTCTGAATTTGATATGAGAAAGGTTTGGATTTGATGGAGTATGCTCTGATATAGGCACATATACTCCACCATGTTTGGCACTCCACATCCTTATAGCAAGGTCTTTATTAAAATGTGCTCTTGCATCGGATTTTGCAATTTCAACAATTTTTAAATTTAACATATATGTATTAAGCAATAAAGATGCTATTATAAAGGTAAACCAGAAAATAGAAATAAAAAAACTATAGCGATTAACTCTAAGGTATTCACTCTTATTTATTGTTTTGTTTTTAGTCTCCATAAGACTATATATACGATAATTTTTTTTTTTATGCAAGTTTTTTTTCATTCATATCAATTATATTAGTCTTGCAAAAATCAAATAAATCAGTATAATTAGATTGGAGTTAAATGATGAGAAAAGAATTTAATGATACAGGGACATGTCTTCATGATAAGCATTATATGGTAGACATTAAACCAGATTTGCAAGAAATAAAAGAACTTGTTGATAAAGAAAAGTATTTTATGATAAATCGTCCAAGGCAGTATGGGAAGACAACCATAATGGCAATGTTAGAGGACTTACTGGCTAAAGATGATTATCTTGTAATCTCAATAAGTTTTGAAGGTATTGGAGATAGTCCATTTGAATCTAAAAAGGTGTTTTGCCCATTTTTCTTAAGATTTCTTTCTAATCAGTTCATGATTAAAAAATTAGGTTTGACAGATGTTTTTAAATCAAGAATTACTAATGAATTAATTGATTTTGAAACTCTCTCACTTGCATTAACAGACATTATGACAGAACTTGATAAAAAAGTTGTATTGATGGTTGATGAAGTTGATAAATCAAGCAATAACCAACTATTTCTTCATTTTCTTGGGATGCTCAGAGATAAATATCTTCTTATGAAGAGAAAACGAGATTTATCCTTTCATTCTGTAATTCTTGCAGGTTTACATGATGTTAAAAATCTAAAATTGAAATTAAGACCAGACGAAGAAGCACAATATAATTCTCCATGGAATATCGCAGTTGACTTTAATTTGGATATGACATTTCATCCTAAAGATATTGAGACAATGCTTATTCAATATTCTAATGAGACTGGTACAAAAATGAATATTGAAGAAATGGCAGAAGAAATTTATTTTTATACAAATGGATATCCTTATTTTGTGTCAAAATTATGTAAAATCATTGATGAAGAACTTAAACCTGAAATTTGGGAAAAAAGACATATTGTCGATGCTGTTAAATTTTTGATTAATATAAAAAATAATACTAATTTTGATACACTTATAAAAAACTTGGAAAATAATAAAAAGCTATATGAAATCGTCAAAAAACTATTAATTGGGAGTGAAAGTTTTCCTTATGATTATAGAGTTCCAATAATTAATTTTGGAGAAATGCATGGTATTTTTACTTCTAAAGACAATAAACTTATAATTCATAACAAAATATATGAAGTTGTATTAACAAGTTATATAACAGGTAAGATTAGAACAGAAAATACTGTTATTTCTTCAGTTCAGTCAACTTTTATAAAACCTGATGGAAAACTTGATATGAAGCTTGTTATAACCAAATTTCAGAATATTATAGAAGAAAAGTATTCAAAGAGTAGTCTAATGAAAAGTAATGAGTTCTTAGAGAATGAATTAAGGATGCAATTTTTGATTTATTTACAGCCAATAATTAATGGTATCGGCTTTGCATATAAAGAGGTACAAATTAGTGAAGAAAAAAGACTTGATGTAATTGTTATTTTTAAAGATGAAAAATTTATTATAGAGCTCAAACTATGGTATGGCGAAAAATATCATAATGATGGGATTAAACAGATAAAGGGTTATATGCAAAGGGAACATTTAAATGAGGCTTATATGATAATTATGGATAAAAGAAAAGATAAAAAATTTAAACAAACAGATGAAGATGGCATTTTCACTGTTTGGATGTAGGTGCTTAAAGTGCCGTTAAGACCAACAAATTGTCTTAACGAAGGCAAATAGGCAGAGAGGCAAGGAGGCAGAGAGAAAATGATGAGAAAAAATTGGATAGAGTCAAAAAAATTTGAAGATATTAAGTATCATAAGTTTGATGGTATTGCAAAAATTACAATTAATCGTCCTGAGGTTAGAAATGCCTTTAGACCATTGACTGTTGTTGAAATGTCAGAGGCATTGGCAGATGCAAGAGAAGATGAGAAAATTGGTGTTATTATTCTTACCGGAGAGGGAGAAAAGGCATTTTGCTCTGGTGGAGATCAAAAAATCAGAGGTAATTCAGGATATACAGATGGCAAGGGTATAAATAGATTAAATGTACTTGATTTTCAGAGACAGATACGAACCTGCCCTAAACCAATAATTGCAATGGTTGCAGGTTATGCAATCGGAGGAGGTCATGTACTTCATCTAATATGTGACCTTACAATTTGTGCTGAAAATGCAATTTTTGGGCAGACTGGTCCTAGGGTTGGTTCATTTGACGGTGGTTATGGAGCAAGTTATATGGCAAGGGTAGTTGGACAAAAAAAGGCAAGAGAGATATGGTTTTTATGCAGGCAGTATGGAGCGAAAGAGGCCTTAGATATGGGACTTGTAAATACAGTAGTACCTTATGAACAATTAGAGTCTGAAACTATCAAATGGTCAAAAGAAATACTTAAAAACTCACCATTGGCACTACGATTATTAAAGTCAGCATTTAATGCAGATGTTGATGGGCAGACAGGTTTACAGGA
>JAOZTV010000214.1 GCA_029939015.1 Candidatus Aminicenantota bacterium | reverse complement strand
ATGAATACTGCAATTAAGAATTTTCAGATTCTTGATAATGCCTACGGTATCTTAGGAATTGAATTGATGGCAGCAGCCCAGGCATTAGATTTTAGAGATTTCAAGTTTGGTACAGGAGTTACCAAGGCAAAAGAAGTAATAAGAAGACATGTTGACTTTCTTGAAATAGACCGTCCTCTCTATCCTGACCATACCGCAATGCAAGAACTCGTAAAATCATGCGAAATCTTAGAAGAGGTTGAAAAAACGGTAGGTAGTCTGGGTTAATAAAATTGAATTGAATAATAAGATAGATATTTCAAATAAAGACAGGTCGTATAAGATATTTGATAGCATTTATGCAAAATACGACCTGCTTAATAGGTTACTCTCTTTTGGGCAGGATATTTTCTGGAGAAACAGGATATGTAAACTACCTAAAAAAAAAGAGAACCAAATTTTATTGGATTTGGCAACCGGTACAGGTGATATCCTTTTTTCATTTTTAAAAAAAAGAGAAGATATTAAATTTACCATTGGTCTTGATATGTCAATAAATATGCTTCATATTGCAAAAATCAAATCCATAAAAAAAAACTTCAATAAAAAATCAAGCTTTATCAGAGGGGATGCAAATTTAATCCCCTTAACAACAGAAAAAGTGGATTTTGCTACAATGGCTTTTGGAATAAGAAATATTACAGAGCCTGTCATTGTATTAAAAGATATAAAAAGGGTTTTAAAAACCGGAGGCAAGGCAATAATATTGGAATTTTCATTACCCAAAAGCAAAATAATGAAATTTTTCTTCCTCTTTTATTTAAGAAAGATAGTCCCTTTAGTTGGAAGAATTGTTTCGGGGGATAAATTTGCCTATAGATATCTGAACGAAACTATTGAGGACTTCCCTTATGGAAAAGACTTTTGCAGATTAATGGAAGATGCAGGGTTTTCAAATATAAGTGCAACACCGCTTACTTTTGGAATTGCAACAATTTATCAAGGTGAAAAAATTGATAAAACCAATTGATAGCAAAAAATTAAAAATAGAATTATTAGAACAGATAAAAAACAAACTGAAAAATAATTTAGATTATAATATTATTAGAGTTGAAATTAAAATCCCTAACATTGAACCATTAAATTGGCTCAATAATCAAACAAATGATACAAAAGTTTTCTTTTCGGGCAGAGATATAGAAGACGTTACTATTGCCGGTCTTGGTATAGCAGATGTAATTCAGAGTTCAAAATATAATGATCCGTTAATATTTGATAATATCAAAACAAGACTGCTTAATTGTCAGGCTAAATACTACGGTGGTATATCATTTCCTGAAAAAGAGACTGGGAAAGAATGGAATTCATTTGGAGTGCTCAAATTTGTTCTGCCAATGTTTGAAATAATTAGAAAAGACGAACAGACTTTTTTTGCTTGTAATATTATAAATAAACAAAACCAGGACGAGTTATTGAAATTAGAAAACGAATTTAATAAGTTAAATTTTAGAGATAATGAGACACAAGGCAGGATAGAAAAACCAATTAAAATAATTAATTTGCCGGAGTATCCCAATTGGGAAAAAACAGTTAAGAACATCGTAAAAGCAATTAAATTGAAGAAATTTAATAAGATAGTTCTTGCAAGAAAAATAATCTATCAATTTGAGAATAAGATTAATCCTATAGAGATTATGTATAAATTGAAAAAAGACCTCCTAAATAGATATAATTTTATATTTCAATTTGAAGAGGGGATAAGTTTTATAGGTTCATCAATGGAAAGACTGTATAAAAGAAAAAAACAGGAAATAAAGAGTGAAGGAATTGCAGGTTCTATCAAAAGAGGACACGATATAATCAGTGATAAAAAACTTATAGATAAACTTAAAAATTCAAAAAAAGATAATATGGAACAGGATTTTGTTGTTGATTTTATTCAAAAACAACTTTCAGAATTATGTCAAAGTCTAAAACAATCAAATAAAACAATCCTGAAACTCAAGGAAATCTCTCATTTAAAAACAGAATTTGAAGGGTTTTTAAATAATGATGTGAATGAGATTGATATAATTAATAGCTTGCATCCAACACCTGCAGTTGGTGGTGACCCATGGAATATTGTTTCTAAGAACATCTCAAAATATGAATCTTTTAACAGAGGCTGGTATGCAGGTATCATTGGATACATTGGCAATGACAGTGCTGATTTTTCTGTTGCTTTAAGATCAGGTTTGATTTATAATAATTCCTTATCGCTCTATGTTGGAGTAGGTATAGTTGAGGGTTCAAAGCCTGACAAAGAATGGGATGAGGGCAATTGTAAAATTAAAAATTATGAGGATATATTTAAACCTAAATGAACGTTAAAAACATAGCAAATATAAATGTTTTCTGGGCATCTTTAATTATTGAAGAACTTATTAGAAATGGAATAACAGACTTTTTTATAGCTCCGGGCTCCAGATCCGCCCCTTTAACAATCGCTGTTGCACAAAATACAAAGGCTAAAAAATATGTTCATTTTGATGAAAGAGGCCTATCTTATTTTGCTCTAGGGAAAATTTCTGCATCAAAAAAACCGGCTGTTATTATTTCTACTTCAGGAACTGCTGTAGCAAATTTTCTCCCTGCAATAATTGAAACATCTAAAAAAAAACTCCCGTTAATTATACTTACAGCTGACAGACCACCTGAATTATTAAATACAGGAGCACCGCAAACAATTGAACAAAAAAGTATATTCGGTAAATATGTAAGATGGGAATTTGATATGCCAACACCAAATGTTGAAATAGCGGCAGAAATGGTATTGACAACAATAGATCAGGCAATATTTAAGGCAAACAATCCAGAATCCGGTCCAATCCATTTAAATTGTGCATTTCGTGAGCCATTATCATTAAAAACTGTGCCATTTGATAAAGTGAACTATACAAAATCAATAATTAACTGGTTAAAAAACGATAAACCATATACAAAATACTATAAAACTAATACTCAAACAGATTTAACTGCTATTAAAGACATTATTAGTTTGTTAAATAATAAAAAAGGCATAATTATTGTCGGTAAACTAAATACAATAGAACAAAAAAAAAACATAATTGCCTTATCCAAAAAATTAAATTGGGCAATATTTCCAGATATTACATCAGGTTTAAGGATTGGAGACAAAAACAAAAACATCATCCATTATTTTGACAAAATATTAGCTTCAAAAAAATTTGACAAATATGGAATTGATACAATACTCCATATAGGAGGCAGGATTACTGCCAAGTCATACTATGAATATATCAAAAGAATTAAACCAAAAAACTATATTACAGTTTTAAATCATTATCTCAGAAATGACCCAGATCATTTAGTAACGCATAGAATTACTTCTGAAATTTCAACTTTTATAAATTCTTTATTGCCATCTATAAAACAACAATCGGAGAATAAGTCCCTTGAGTTTTTAAGAAATTATTCAAAAAACATAAAGAGTTTATATTCTAATTATGAAAATAAAGACGATATAATTAGTGAAATTTCACTTCCAATAATTATTTCTAAATTAATTTCAGAAAAGAGAGGGCTTTTTTTATCAAACTCCATGCCAATAAGAGATATGGATTCCTATGCAGACAAAGATGGCAAAACGTTTCATATTGGAGCAAATAGAGGTGCAAGTGGAATTGATGGCATCATCGCCTCATCCTGTGGCTTTTCAGAAGGATTAAGTGCACCTATAACAATAATAATTGGTGATTTGGCATTTTTACACGATATGAATTCGCTTGCCCTTTTACAATCAATAAATAACCAGATGATTTTTATTGTCATCAATAATAAGGGAGGAGGAATATTTTCTTTTCTGCCTATAAAGAATGATATAGAGGTTTTTGAAAAATATTTTGAAACACCACATGAGCTCTCATTTAAAAGCACTGCCAAAATGTTCGGACTAAATTATTATAATCCTCTAACAAATGAAGAACTTATGAAAATATATAAAAAGGCAGTCAAAAACAAAAAACATATAATAATTGAAATAAATACAAATAGAGAAGAAAATTATTTATTACATAAAAAAATTGATAAAGAAGTTTTTAATCTATGCTGGAAGGAGACGATAAATGTTTAAATATAAAACAATGATAAAAATTTATGATGTAGATGCAGCAGGGATTTTATTCTTTGCCAATCAATTCAGACTGGTTTACGATGCTTATGAAGCATTTCTTGGTCATATCGGGTATCCTGTAAAAAAAATAATAAATGAAGCAAGCTTTTTATTGCCTGTAGTATCAGCAAAAACTAATTATCAGGCACCATTATTTGTGGGAGATGATATTATAATTGATATAAGTGTAAAAACAGTCGGGAAAAGTTCAATCACATTATCACATAAAATATATAAAGAGACTGATATTCTAGTTGGGGAAGGAGAGACAGTTCATGTAAGCATAAGTAAAAAAACAGGAAAAAAGATTTCTTTCCCGGAAGAATTGATATCCCTGTTAGATTCTTAAAACAATGAGAATTCAATGCGTATTTACAAAATAATTTTCATTATTTTATCTTTAACAGGTTTTTTATTTAGCAATCCTTCAAAACCCAATATATTGATAGCCTATCATAGTCTAAGTGGTAATACCAAGTCTCTGGCAAAGGCAGTTTTTGATGGTGCTAATTCAATTTCCGGAGTTTCTGTAAAATTATTAAATATAAAAGATGTACAAAAAAAAGACCTGCTTTCTGCCAATGCAATAATAGTAGGTTCTCCCGTACATAATGCAAATATTGCCCCTGAAGTACAACGGTTTATTAACTCCTGGCCATTTAAAGACCAGCCAATGAAAAACAAAATTGGTGCAGCATTTGTTACAGCTGGAGGAATTTCATCAGGAGAAGAACACGCAGTCATGAATATTTTGCAATCAATGTTAATCTATAATATGATTATTATTGGTGGTCCGGATTGGAAAAGTGCTTTTGGAGCATCGGCAATTATCGAAGAAACTCCTATAGACAAGAGTATTGGTAACGAAAAGGTTAAAGCATACTATAAAAAAAAAGGAAAAATGCTTGGAAAACGAGTTGCCAGAATTGTATTAAAGTTGAATACTCGACTGTCTCACAAGGTAAAATAATCAGCTTTTAATCTTTTTTTGGGGGGAAGATTACTTCACTACCACATTTAAAACAAAACTTTGCATTATCTGAAATTTCAGCACCACATTGTTCACAGTATATTATACTATTCTGAGCTTTATTATCTGATTTTTCAACTAACATCTTATTCTGATTATTAAATGAGGAATTATTTTTTTGCTTTTTCTTTTTATATTCAGCGAATATTCTCGATAGTTTTAGAAATAATTTCATTAAATAATTAATAAAAAAATGAATAAGAATAACTGAGGTGAAAAAAAAAGCAAATGATAATAATAGTAAGATAAAACCACCAACACTTCCCTTATTAGGAGAAACTAAATCATAAAATAATTTTGAAATAATTCCTGAAATAATTAAAATGCTCAATCCTAATGC
>JAOZTV010000541.1 GCA_029939015.1 Candidatus Aminicenantota bacterium | reverse complement strand
CGTCCAAAAATTTGTTCAAATATGAAAAGAACGTCATTAATTGATGTCTATAATGCTTTAAATGAAAAAAAATATGAGATTGAGATTAATTCTGAAATTTCAAATAAAGCAGTATTGGCATTAAACAAGATGATTAGCTATCAATAATATTATGTTAGTGAAATTATTTTTATTATTTACAATTATTCCAATAGCAGAGTTATATCTTCTTGTATTTGTTGGTGAGCAAATAGGAACATTAAATACAATAGTTATTGTTGTTTTGACAGGGATGATTGGTGCCTCATTTGCAAAGGCACAGGGTGGAATGGTACTGGGTAAAATAAAATCAGATTTAGCTCAGGGAGTGATGCCCGGCAAAGAACTTGTGCAAGGTGGTTTAATACTTGCCGGTGGAATTATGCTTATAACTCCAGGGATAATGACAGATATTCTTGGCTTTTCACTGATATTTCCTCTAACAAGAATTTTTTACAGCAAAATACTTTTCAGATATTTTAAAGGTAAGTTTACAATGCAAAATTATTCTAATTATAATCAGGAAGAGCCATACAATAAATCAGATGACGACAATATTATAGATGTTTAAAAGATAGGCAAAGAGGCAGAGAGGCAGAGAGGCAGAGAGTAAGTTCAAAAAACATCTTGTAAAGCTCCTACTCTTTGCCTCTCTGCCTAATTACTTCAATTACTTCTGAAAAACTCTCCATGGCTTAGGAAAGATTACCCATCTTCCATTGACCTTGACAAGTCCATCAAATGACATTCCTATGCTTTTACCGGGTTTGACAAATTTAAAACGATATATAATATGTCCTGATTCAATTTTATCAACTATCATCTTATATCCACCGGGGAATTTCATTGCGTTTCCTGTGCCGAATTTTATATCCTCAATATTTGAACCCCACAGTAATAGTTCTGTTTGACCTTCATTGGGTTTTATTGAAAATGGATATTTTTCCCATAATTCACTGTATTTATCCATAGCTGTTTTCCATGAATTATTGCTGAAAAATGCTTTATAATCTGCTTCGGTTGGTTTTAAACTCTTAGTCAATGATGAATGGTCTGCTCCAGGTTCCAAAAATTTTAACAATAATACCTTTGCTTCAGGGTCAAGGTCGTTGCTCATTAAGCCTGTTTCCTGTTTTTCTTTTTTGGGCTTAGCTTTTTCGCCTTTAAAATACCTTAATATTATGAAATTTCCTGCAGTCATTTTTACATAAATCCTTTTTATATCGTTAGGATTGAATTTTTTTGCATAACATAGGTTCTGATATCTTATCTTATCAGGCTCAACCTTATAATTATTAGCAAATTTTCCGGTTTTTGCTACTGTTTTATAATTGTGTAAGAGAGCATTATCTTTTAATTGTAGATATACTGTGTAGTTTTTCCATTCCAATTGCTTGTCTTTATTCTTGTTTTTTACAGATAGGGTAAGAGTGCTGTAATTGCCATCTGTTTTAGACTCTGTCCATTCATAGTCCTGATGAAATACAATAATTGAAAAATTCAATGTCTTATTCGGAGTTGATATAGATTCCCAATAATATGGTTCC
>JAOZTV010000213.1 GCA_029939015.1 Candidatus Aminicenantota bacterium | reverse complement strand
CTATTAATTTTTTTTAAAAATAAATCTATTAAGAATAATTATATTAAAATCTAAACCCAATACCAGCCATATATGCTAGACCTCCAAGGTCTATATCTTTTTCTGATTTTAACATTATGTATTTTAATTTCATATCAATAAAAATAGACTTAGAAACATAGAATTTTAGACCACCTTCTCCAAAAAAACCTACTTTGCTTTCTGAAACTGTTAATAAGCCTGGATGTACATCTTCATAAGAGTATGAACCTCCACCAAGACCAATATATGGTACAAACTTTTTTTTACCTAATAAAAAACGAAAACCAAATTCAATTGGAGTTAGAGTAAAAGTAGTTTTTTCTTTTGTATATGTAGTCTCACCCTCAAGAGCAAGATAGTCAGAATGGAGAAATAGTTCTCCACTCTTCATGATTTTATATGCTATATCAATACTATAGCAAAGGTTTGTTCCACTAAAAATATCACTAAAATAATCAGCTGAAACACCTCTGACACCAGCACCAATTGTAATAGAAACTTTCTTAGTCTTTGCATCTACTTTCGAAATTGAAAAAAAGATTAAAGTAAATATAGTTATTATTATAATAATTTTTTTCATTTTTTATTCCTATTATGCTTCTTTTTTTATATTAGGAAGTTCTAAACCATAACCTTTTTTTTTATCTTCTGCTTTAAGCAGGAAAGCGAAAAACACAGCTAAAAGCGTGAGACCAATAAATATGAGCCAAGTTTTAGAATAATCATATTTTACAATTTCTACTGCTACTCCACCGGTTTCCAATGCCTTTGCAGCAGCAATTTTGGATGCTGCTACAGCAGGATTTAGTTTATCAAGAACAACTCCAACTGCAAATGGAATTCCCATTAATCCCCAGTTTTGAACCCAAAAAATAGTTGCAAAAGCAGAGCCAAGCTGTTTTTCAGGAATTATCTTTGGAACAGACGGCCACATAGCTGATGGAACAAGAGAAAATCCAATTCCTAAGAGAAATGCATTAGCCACTGCCACCCATACACTTGTTATAAAAGGGAGAAAATAAATAACATGAACAACAACAAGAATTAAAGAGCCAAGTATCATAATTGAAGCGCCCTTTCCTTTTCTATCATAGAGACTACCAAAAAATGGAGTTAAAAATATCGTACCAAATGGTACCAGACTAGGAATAACTCCAGCCCAATCCTCAGATACACCAAATTTATTTACCATTAAATCTGGTCCATATTTATAAAATGGGAAAACAGCTGAATAGAATAGAACACAAAGAATAGCAATATACCAGAATCCACGATTATAAAAAATCACTTTCATATCACTGAATTTAAATTTATCTTCATCCTCTTCTTTGATTTCTCCTATACCATCTTCCAAATCAAGTTTTTTATCAAGAATATTATAAGTAAAAAATGTAATAAAACCAATTATTAAAAATAGGAAAGCAAATAAAATTGGTGTAGACAAACCAAACATTGCTGCTAATTTAGCGCCAAAGAATAAAGGTACAAAAGATCCAAGTCTGGCAATTGCAACCTGCATTCCCATTGCCAATGCCATTTCTTTACCTTTAAACCACTTTACAATTGCTTTTGAAGCTGTTATTCCAGCATATTCAACACCTACCCCAAAAAGAGCAAATCCAAAAGAAGCAGTCATTACCCTGGCATTAACCCCCCATATCTCAGAACCCGGAGCAAAATCCCCTACAAAAGCATAATATTTAATACCTGCACCAACAACCATAGTTGCTGCAGAGGTTAAAGAACTAAATCGAATACCGAATTTATCCAATAGAACTCCAACAATAATAAGCATTACTAAAAACACATTAAACCATCCATAAGCACTCACCACCATTGCATAGTCAGAACTACTCCAACCCATTTCTTTTTCAATCATAGGTTTTAATGGTGAAATAATCTCATTAAATAGATACCCTGTAAACATAGCAAATGAAACAAGTATCATAGCAATCCATCTTGCTTTTGGTGATTCTCTAAGTGATTTCTTTATTTCGTTCATATTAACTCCTTAAATTTATTATGAAATAAAAATATATAAGATACATTTAAATCATTTTAGATTATAATTAATATAGGTATTGATGTCAAATTAAAATTAATTTAAAGAGGTAACCTTTTCAACACCTAAGATATCATTTATAATATTAATACATTCAAATAATTCCATATCCTTTTTTATACTTTTTTCCCAATTATCTCTTCTGCCTTTTTCAACTTTCTGTAATTCTTTACTTATAGTAGTATCAATTTTACCAAAAAAGTCAATTGAATAATTATTAACCACTCTAGCTTTTTTAATTTTATCAAGTGTTTCCCTTATATGTTTCTGTTCTTTTCTTATATTTTTAATATTTAGAGATTGAATAGATTCTTCCTTTCTTCTATTTAATTCATCATTATAGGATTGTAGCTCTGAAAAATATTTGTTTGATTTTATTCTTTTTAAACTCTTAGATCTAATATCATCCAATTTTATAGTTGAATTAAATAAAGTATATGGTACTTCTGAAATTGTATCCCATTTTAGAGAATGATCTAAATACTGTTCACCTATCTCAAAACTATCATATATACCTGGAAATATAATATCAGGGATTACGCCCTTAAATTGATTAGAGCCACCATTAACTCTATAGAATTTCTTAATAGTCATTTTCAAAGCTCCGGGATTCTCCAGTCCATCATATTGTCCTGCTGTTATTCTATTCAAATCAAGAAGTATTTGAACTGTCCCCTTTCCAAAAGAATGTGAATCTCCAACAATTACAGCTCTCTTATAATCCTGAAGAGCTGCTGCCATAATCTCTGATGCCGATGCACTGATAGTGTTTATTAAAATAATAAGCGGTCCATCATATTGAATTGCAGGATCAGTATCACTTAAGGTTTCTTTACCTGTTACTCTTCCCTGTACTTGAACAATCGGTCCCTCTTTAATAAATAAACCCGATATCTTAACAGCATCAGTTAAGGCACCCCCTGTATTACTTCTCAAATCAAAAATAATACCGTCAATATTCTTTGCTTTGAGTTTTTCAAGTTCTTTTTTAACATCACTGTATGCATTTCTTCCAGTTTTACCCGAAAAATCATTATAAAAGCTTTTAAGACTAATATATCCTATTTTTTTATTATTATTTCCAATTACTAAAGATTTTGCAAAAGTTTCTTCAATTATTACGATATCTCTAATTATTGGTATCTCCATAATTCTACCATCAGGTTTTTTGACTGACAATCTGATTAATGAACCTTTCTTACCCCTGATAAGCTTTACTGCTTCTCTTGTACCCATACCCACAATATCAACAAATTCTTTACTTCCTTGTGCAACTTTGATAATTTTGTCCTCAGGCCCCAATTGTTTCTGCTTCCATGCTGGACCTCCCGGGATTATTTCAACAACCTTAACAAAATCATTCTCCTGTGATAATAGAGCCCCTATCCCTTCGAGACTTCCTGACATTTGAATATCAAAATCCTGTTTATCTTTTGGAGGAAAATAGGATGTATGAGGATCAAAAACACTTAATATTGAATTAAGATACCTTGAAAATGAGTTTTCATTCCCAGCTTTTTTAATCTGTTTTAATATTCTACCAGTACTTTTTAAAATTTCTGTTCTTGCTTTTTTTTTAGTTCTTTATCGGATATTTTACCTTTATTTTTTTTGTCATTTGCTCTACTAAGACTGATATACCTGACAATTATTCTATATTTAAGCCTTTTTCTCCAATAATCTTTCAACTGTGTTATATTTGAAAAAAAATCTCTTTTCTCCGAATCAATTTCAATATTTTCATCCTTAGTATAATCTAATTTCTTGTCAAGTAAGCTTGGATACAATTTAATTATCTGATCTATTCTTTTATCCTTTAATTCAAAAGCAAGCCTCATAAGTTCAATATTACCGGATTTTAATTCATCTTTCAAACTATCAATTTTTAATTTTAATATATCAATATCAGATCTCATTAAAAATCTTTTATCAAAATCAAGAACTTTAATAAATTCAGAAAATCCCTCCTCAGTAAATCTTTTATTTAATAATTTACCACTATAATGCCAGTTTTCAAGACTCTTTATAATAAGCTTAGACAATTGTCCATTATTAGTTTTTGCCTGTGTAAAATGGTTCGATGATATATAGAATAAAGCTAATATCATTATAATAACAATTAATTTATTTTTACTATTCATTCATTACTCCTTTAAAACTCAATATAGTTTTATATATTTAAACCATACTTTTGTCAAGATTATTGATACGGATTTCAGATAAATAAGTTTAAATTCTACCTAAATTAAGCGATTGTTCTAATATTTGAATGTAATATCTATATGACAAAGAGTTAACTTATCATCGGATTTTATTTCGTACTTCACACCTGTATTTATTTTATTCCCATTTAAAAAAGTACCATTTACCGCACCCTGTTCTTCTGCAAAATAAAATTTACCACCTAAATAAGAAATTGAGGCATGTTTTCTAGAAATATATTTTTCATCATCCTCTTTAGTTAAATCAATATCAGGTATAAAACCAGTTGTAAAGTCACGCCTTCCAATAAAAGTTGATGGTTTTTCCAATTGAACCATTCTATTAGATTTTTGGATGATGATATAAGCTTTAATTTCATTACCAAACTTTGCACTCATTTCATTTTCTTTGTCATCTATTTCTTCTGATGTTTTTATAGATGGTGGTGTAGTTTTGTCTTTTGTATCCACCTTTGAGATTGAACCGGTTTTTTCATTACTATCAGCTTTAAGATCCAATACAGCATCAACTATTTTAAGATTTTTTTCAGCTAATTTTTTTAAAATCTTAAGAGCTATATCAGAACTTTTTTTTAACATTTCTGTAAGCTGATTAAAAGGGATTTTAATAAGTGTAGCTTCTTCAATAACGCTAGCAGTATATTTTGCATCCTGATATTCAATTAATGCTTCTTCACCAAAAAAATCACCTTTAGACAGAGTAACTAAAATAATTCCAGAATCAGATATAAGCTGAACCTTACCTTTATTAATAATAAAAAAATCATCTTGAATATCGCCAATAGTATATATTGTATCGCCAGCTGAATAATTAGTTAAGTATTTTTTAAATCCTTCCATTTTATAATGTATTTTAATAAAGAAAAAAAGATTTGTCAAATTGATTTTTTATTTTTGATATGGTAATCTTTTATTTAGGAGAAAAATTATGGAAAAACTATCAAAAAATGAATTATTAGAATTAATAAAATCTGTATTCCCACATTTTAAAGGAGATAAAAAACTAGGAATTCTTGTTGACATACCAAATTCTAAAGAAAAAGATAATGAGGACTGGAGTATAAGAAGAGAAATTTGTTCAGATTGGATTAAAAAAATCAAAAACGAAACTAAATCTTTAAAATTAGAAGAAATAGCCTTAATTGCATACCCTGCCGTTGGTGCAAATAATGCAGATTTACCTGAATATGCATTTATAATCAATGAAGGTTTACCAGAAACAGCAGAATTATTAGACGAAATGGGTAAAAAAATTAAATTTGAGGA
>JAOZTV010000540.1 GCA_029939015.1 Candidatus Aminicenantota bacterium | reverse complement strand
GATTGGTACAGAATCTGGATTAAACCACTTTAGTATGGAAAAAGAAGAATTTGTAAAATACTATTTTGATACTCTTCAAAGCCCACAACCAGGTATAAACTTAATTACATCACTTTTTGAGGATAGATCAGGTGTCCTCTGGATAGGTACTTATAAAGGATTAATAAAAATGTCTAAATATGGAATTAAATTTATTAATATTAAAAATAATAGGAAAATAAGTTTGAGCAGTAATCAGATTTATTCTTTATATGAAAAGAATGATCTCTTATGGATTGGAACAAATAATGGTCTGAATAAATGGGATAGAATAAAAAACAAATTCACACATTATAATTATAAATCAGGAAAAAAAGATGATAAGAAAAGTAATTTTATCAAAATAATTTTTGACAATGGAGATGGAACATTATGGCTTGGATCAAAAAAAGGTATTAATATCTTTGATACCAGGGAGAATAAGTTTACAGATTCTTATTCCAGTTCAAATGATTCCACCTTCAAATTATGTGGAAATAACATAAAAAAAATCTATAAAACCAGCGACAAAACAATCTGGATTGGAACTGATACAGGACTTACAAAAATTGATTATAAAAATAGGAAAACAAATTATTTCTACTCTATAAAAGAGGACAAAAATACATTATGTAGCAATCATATAGTAGAAATATTTGAAGATAGCAGAAAAAAACTCTGGATAGGTACAGATTTTGGATTAAACAGATATTTGCCAAAAGCAGGAGAGTTTATCAGATATACACCAAATCAAAATAATAAGAACTCTATTAATAACAAATCAATAATGACAATTTTTGAAGATAGTTTAAATAATCTATGGATTGGAACCTTTGGGGGTGGTTTGAATCTCTTTGATTATAAATCTCAAAATTTCAATCATTACACAACTAAAGATGGTTTAACCAGCAATCTAATTTATGGAATAACTGAAGATAGTAAAAAAAATCTATGGATTAGCACAACTGAAGGTATATCTCAATTTAATATTACAAAAAGAATAGTCAAAAATTATAATTTTAATGATAAATTGTTAAATAATGATTATCACCCAAATGCAGTATTCAAAAACTATAAAGGTGAAATTTTTTTTGGTGGTTATAACGGGATAACTTATTTTAATCCTGATATAATAAAAACCAATACATATAAACCTCCTCTAATTTTAACAAAAATTCAATTGGATAATAATACTATAGAAAACCCTGGAAACAATCTGGAAATATCCCATAAAATAAAATCCATTTATTTAGAATTTGCCTCTCTTGATTTTAATTTTCCATACAAAAACATGTATAAATATAAATTTGAAGATAGAGATAAAAATTGGACAAATTTGAATAACAAAAATGAACTTTCTTTCCATTCACTATCTCATGGAAGTTATAAATTGAAAATAAAGGGTTCAAATAGTGATGGTATCTGGAATGACAAAGAAATCAACTTAGATATCAAAGTCCTTCCTCCTTTCTGGAAAACCTGGTGGTTTAGATTAATTAACTTTTTTATTCTTCTATTTATATTTTACAAATTATATATGCAAAAGATAAACAAAATGAAA
>JAOZTV010000212.1 GCA_029939015.1 Candidatus Aminicenantota bacterium | reverse complement strand
GCTGTATTAAAAAACTTTTCAACTCTCATATCCATGAATTAATTATAGTATTTATTATGTTTTTTTTCAATAGAAATTGAGAAATTGCTCAATTTAGTATGTTAGTACTAAATTTCGTGTTTTTTTTGCAGAAATTAACATGGCTCTGGCTATGCCAGATTAGGTTTAACTAACTAAAATCAAAAATGGTTCATCCTCTATTTCTAAAAGTATTCCGTTTCCTTCTTTATATTTTTCTTCTATAATATCCTTATCTTCAGCATCAAGTAATTCAGGTATTCCCAGACTATAGTCCTTTTTAAAACTATTAAGAAAATTTCCTCCCACTACATTTGCTGTTTCTTTAATAGTTTCATATATAATTTCATCTGGTAAATCTTCACTTTGACCTAAATAATTTCCAGCAATAACTCTTGCCTGAGATGGTGTAAAATAAAGACTAAAATATATTGTTTCCGCTTTATATAATTTTATTCTACATTTTATCCAATTGTCTGGAAACTCAACTACGTCATCATATTCATCAGGAAAGACAAATAACATATCCTGAAAAACATTAAAAATCACATTCTTCAGATCCGGTAACATTTCCTTCATCTTCTTCTACCTCCAATGCTTCTAATATTAATCTTTTAACCTGTTCGGGCTTAAAAGGTTTTTTTAAATAGTTTACTGCTCCTAATTCTTTTGCTTTATCTATATACTTACCCCTACCTTCGGTTGTTATTACAATTACAGGGATATCTTTAAACATATCATCTTTCTTTAAATATTCAAGCAGTTCAAAGCCATCCATTTCTGGCATATTTATATCTGTCATTATCAAATCAACCTTATTTATCTTTAGCACTTCAATTGCATTCAAACCATTATCAGCAGTTAAGAGCTTATTAACAGGAGCACCTGACAGACCAATAATTTTTTTAAACAAGAATAATGCCGCTTTGGAATCATCGACAACCAATATATCATAATTCATTCTCTGTTCTCCTTTTTGATACTTAGTTTATAAGGTATTATTTTCTTAATTTCAACAATAGATTCCATTAAAATTAACTCAATGTCTTTTTGTTTTATTCCATATTTTTTAAAAAGCTCAGGAAATCCTTTATAATCCAAACCATCGATTCCTGTTGTAAAGCCGGCAAGCATAGCAATTGTACCTGAGAGAGATATAAAATGTGCCAAAGGTGATTCAGGTACCTTATCCGGTTCGTGATGATATCTAACAGCCTTGACCATTTCAGGTGAGAATCCCCATTTTTCAAGAACTTTTGCCCCAATTTGAGCATGTGATAATCCAAAGACTTCTTCTTCAGCTGTTAAAAAATCTATACCTTTGTTTTTAACCAAATTTGTAATTCTATAATTTTGACTATCAACCTCATCACTTAATATAACTTTTCCAATATCTGCAATTAAACATAGGGTAAAAAGATCACCTTTTAAATCTTCTGGAAGGTATTTATCTAAATATTTAGAAATTATTGCTGACGCTATTGAATGTCTTCTCATTTCACCCTTATTCATTTCATAACCTGAACCTTTAGAGAAGATACTTGTCGTAGTCGTCATTGTAATTAGTTTTTTTAATTCTTCAAAACCTAATATTGATACTACTTCATCAATTGAATTTATTCTTTTGTTAATATTAAACATAGAAGAATTTGCAAGTTTCAAGATATTTGCAGTAATAGGTATTTCATATTTTAACATTTCAATTATTTTAGTTTTATTGTTTTCTGCTGTATCTATTAAATTTTTAATAGGATTTGAGAATACAGGTATCTCTTCAAATTCATCAATTTTCTTTAAAATTTTATTTTTAATTTGCTTATCCATAATTTTTCCTATAGGGAGATCATCTCATTTTTTATTTTCATTATTACTTCACCTGTTTCAATATTGAGCATTAGGGTAATACTTGCAGATTTATCACAATACTCATTTTCAATTAAAACATTATTTTTCCATAACATTTTCCTTGCTGCTGCATAGTTTCTTTTTCCAATATTAAAAAAATTAGATTCATCAAGAATCTGCGAACAACCTGCCATCTTCAATTTGATTCTGTTTTTTTTGGCACCTAAAGCATAAGCTTCTTTAAAAAGAGCTGGAATTCCTGTATTTACATATTTATAAAGAATTAAGTCTTTACCCTTTGTATTAATTGAAGAATCAGGAAGCATTGCATGAAGCATTCCGCCAACCTTAGCAATCGGGTCATAAATTGTTATTCCGATGCAGGAGCCTAATGCATAGGTTATAATATTATCTTCAGGATTGCCTGATAATACCATATCACCTACTCCAACAATTAATTTTGACATAAAATAATAACCTCCCTTACTTACTTATTATTAATAATAAATTATACAAAAAAAAAAATCAAGTTATTTTGTTTTTTTTATTGACTGAATATAAAAAAAGGTATAAAGTTAAGCATATTGTTAAAAAAAATAATTTATAAGGGAGGCTTATAATGTCAAAGATTAATCTTTCACTATCTAATCTGGATGAATTATTCCCAGATGATTTTACAGAGGAACAAATTGCTAAAGCAAAAACAACTTTTTTAAAAGAATTGTCATATTCTACACATAAATTTTATGGTGGTAAGATGGCTACGATTCCCAAAGCCGGTATCTATGGATTCAACTGGTTTAACGCTTGGTACACACCTGGTGTATCAAAAGTATCAACATCAATACGTGATAATAATGAGGAATCATTTTCTCTATCAAATAGAGGAAATCTTGTTGCTGTAGTTTCTGATTCAACAAGAGTTCTTGGAGATGGTGATTGTACACCATCAGGTGGTCTTGGAGTTATGGAAGGTAAAGCCTTTCTTATGAAATATCTTGGTGGTGTTGATGGTATCGCACTATGCGTTGATAGTTATAATAAAAAAGGTGAGCATGACCCGGATAAAATAATAGAATTTGTTAAGATGTTACAACCCAGTGTTGGAGCTGTAAATCTTGAAGATATATCTCAACCTAATTGTTTTAAAGTATTAGATACCTTAAGAGAGGAATGTGATATCCCTGTATGGCATGATGATGCACAGGGTACAGGTTCAGTGACTCTTGCAGGTCTTATAAATGCATTGAGAGTTGCAAAAAAAGACATTGATAAGGTAAAAATGGTTTTTTATGGAGCAGGTGCGTCAAACACAACTATTGCCAGATTAATCATTACTGCTGGTGGTAATCCTGATAATATTATTATGTTTGATTCGAAAGGGTCTCTACATTCTGACAGAAAGGATGTTAAAGCAGATCCAAGATTTTACAGAAAATGGGAATTATGCGAAAAAACAAATCCAAATAAAATCAAAGATATTGAAACAGCAATGAAAGGTGCAGATGTACTCATTTCACTTAGTAAACCCGGTCCTGATGTTGTAAAACCAGCATGGATCAGTAGTATGGCTGAGAAATCTATAGTTTTTGTATGTGCAAATCCTGTACCTGAGATATATCCTTATGCAGCAAAAGAAGCCGGTGCATATATAGTTGCTACTGGTAGAGGTGATTTTCCTAATCAGGTAAATAATTCTCTTGGTTTTCCAGGTATCTTAAAAGGTGCACTTTCAGTCAGAGCAAAAAAAATCACTGATGAAATGGCAATTACAGCTGCTTATTCAGTTGCTAATTTTGCAAAGAAAAAAGGTCTAAGCCCTGATTATATTATGCCAACTATGGATGAAACCGAAGTATTTGCTCACGAAGCAGCAGATGTTGCTATGGAAGCAATTAAAAATGGTGTTGCAAGAATAAAAATGACAAGAGAGGAAGTATATAATAATACTCTCAAAGATATAAATGAAGCAAGGCAAGCTGTTGATCTTTTAATGAATAATGATCTTATTAAAAAACCAGATCAAAAATTATTGGAAGATGCTCTTAAAACAGCGATTAATTCAGTAAAATAATATGTTAAGGCGGGGTTAACCCCGTCTTAATATTTTCTTTTTAATAATATTTATGTTAGAATTTTTTAAATGATGGACAAGGTGTTATTAAAAAAATGCTCTATAACTAATTTAGCAATAGAAACAAATGAAGATTGGCAATATAATTCGGAAAATTGTTCGATTTCCATAAGAATACTCAATAAAAACATCATACTATGTAAGAATACAGGTAAATTTAGACTTGAAGAAACAATAATATTTTCTAATATTATTAAAAAAATCATTAGTACTTACAAAACTTCAGATAATAAATTTTATCTATTTAATGATTTTATTGACGTCAAATATGCCCCAATTAATGCCAGAAAGTACTATATTAACTTTTTTAAAGAAAACCAAAATTCATTTGAAGCCTTAGTTTATTATAATGTACCACCTTTTTTTAAACTAAGTATTACTCTAACTAAAAAACTCTATAAGTTTGGTTTTAAAGTTAATGTCTTCAAAGATTATGAAGATGCACTTAATATGATTAATATTAAATATAGTCTTGGCATTAATTTAAGTAAAAATTTGAAAAAATATATTAAGGATGTTTTTTGTGAAGTTAGTGGATTAAGAGTTACAGAACGAAAAGATTGGAAAAAAACAAGTTCTGAAAACAATCACTCTGCAGAATTCAAATTCATAGGTAAAAACATACTATATTCTTCAATAAAGGATATTTCCAATTTAGATAATATATTAGATTTTTTTACTCTAAGAAAAAAAGTAATTAATTCTTTTTTATTACCTCAAGAACCGTTCTTTGAAATCTGTGATTACTCAAAAGCAAATGGCAATCCTTCAAAATACTTCCGTATCCATTTTAATAATAATATGAATAAGGACTCACATAGATTAATTGGTTATATTGCCTTTAACACAAGCATTCTAATTAAATTAAATTTAAAAGTAATATTTAGTTTAAATAAAGCAGCTTATTTTGTAAGTATTGAGAAAAATTATGAAAACACAATCATAAAGGCAGTTGAATATACTGACAGACATTCAACCTTTGATAAAAATGAATTAAATATAATTTCCCGTACAGATTGGACATTAGATTTTATAAACTTTCAAAAAACAGGTGAAATTATTGGAAATAATATTCTGCATACTATTTACTCAGGTTTATTTAAACCTGAATATTCAAATTCAGTTTTTAATCTAAATGAAAAAATTATTTCAGAGAAAAACTTTGATAAAAAGGGTTATTTCATTATAACCGGCATAAGAAATCTAAAATCTATTAATAATAAAAACAGGAAGATTTTTTTAGCATCTTTAAAAACCTTTTATTTAAAACATCCTTTTGAAATTCTAATTATATATGGAATTGATAATAAAAAAAAAAAATATTATAGAATTTTTACTACCTCAACTACCTTTTAAAGTAAAATTCACAAAAGATTTATCTCATGCAATAAGTATTGCCAAAAAGCATAAGGCCGATTCTGGCGAACACCTGATACCACAATTAAATCATACAAATAAATTAGAACAATATAAAGATGATATTTTGAATTTTATTGGAAGCTTAAACTGGGAATTTAAAGCAGTTGACAAATTACATAAATTTGATTTCACACATCCATTTATTGATGTTATAAATGCAATTTCACTTGTAAAATCTGATT
>JAOZTV010000211.1 GCA_029939015.1 Candidatus Aminicenantota bacterium | reverse complement strand
CACGGAATGACACAGAATTTAGGGCGTTATCTGTTTTATATATTAGCTACTTTATTTACTTTTTAAGTAATCTTTTATTTTGTTTTCCCATTTCTCTGGATTTTGTTTTAAATTTAAGACTGCAAAAACAATAATTGTATCATCTCTTATTTCATAAAGAATTCCATAAGGGAATCTGTTAATTTGAGATTTTCTGATTTTTTTTGAAAAGATTGACCAAGCGGAGGGAAATGATAATATTCGATTCAAACTTTTTTTTACTTCAATTGCAAATTCATATCCTAAACCTGAATACTGAGCATTATAATAATCCATAGCATCTGCAATCTCAGCTTCTGCACATTGCAGGATTTGAATATTCATCTTTTAGATAATCTCTTAAATACATTCTCCATTGAATCAGAGGAAATATCACCGTTATCATAAGCTTGAATTCTTCTGTCAATTTCTTCTTTCCATTTCAACTCAATCTCAATGTCTTTATTAGTAGTAAAACTATCGTATAGTTTTTCAATAAGCTCTGCCCTATCAATTGGGTTTAGTAAAACGGCATCGTTATAAATTTGCTCTGTTGCAATAGTCATATATATTATCTCCTATAGATAAAAATATAGTATTATTATAATAAAATGTCAACTTTTTATTAAAAAATAATGTCAATTCCACTATACCTCTGAATGCTATACTGGATACTTTTTGTGCCAGATTAGGATTTATCCATGTTCCTTTTCTTATTAATTCTTCTAATAAAATACTTATTGATTTTTAATAAAGATGATATTTTACCTAATTCATATAGTTTTATCAATGATAAAGTTTTTATCTCATCTTTAAATTCCTGATTCTCCATTTTAAGTGAGAATGCCAACGATTCAGGATAATTTATTTTTATTAATCTTTCCATTTTATATTTTAAACTCCTATTAATATATACAATAATTATTAAATATTTTCAACTGTTTTATAAATGTTTTATGTCAAATTTTTTAGTTAGATTAATAATGTTTTTATTTCAAAAGTTCAATTATTATATCTACTATTTTATTTTTAAATTCTGGTTTTACTTGTGCTACCTTTTTCTCAAAAATGTTTGCATTTGCTGTAAATAATTTACCTGGTCTTATATAACTCGTTTTAATCAGACTTCCGCTCTCAAAATTTTTATCTTCCAAAATAACTGATTTTTTATCAGAATAAGACTTACTTGTAATTTGACATAAAATCCAGTCATCCTTTTCAGCATAAGCTAAAATAAGAGCTGGTCTAAGTTTATAATTACTAAGGTCTGAAAAAGGGAAACGAATAAATATTATGTCTCTTACTGAAAATTTTCCCATGCTTTGTCTTCTTCTGCTTTATTCCAATCTTTTGCAAGAACCTGTTCACTTAATAATGTGGTATCTTCGGTATTATTTTTTAGTTTATCAACGAAGTATTGCTGTTTAAGAAATAAATAGAAATTATAAAGCTCATTTTGTGCTTTTTCCGGCAAAACAGATAAATCAAATTGCTTTGTTATTTCCATGTTTATAACTCCCAAAGTTAATATACAATAATTATTAAAAATTTTCAACATTTCTTTGAAAAAATCTTGAAAAATTCCACTATACCTCAGAATGATATACTGGATATAATATAATAAAATGTTAAAAAAAATTTTAAATAGGGAGTTATTATGCACGAATATAAAAAAAACAAAGAAGTTTTTAGAGGTGATGAGTTTTTGGCGAAAAAAGAGTTCTTAATCGAAATGGCAAATTTTGTTGGAATGAATGATTTGGAAAAAGAAAATTGGATAAAGAGTTGGGGTGAGAAGGAATTAATGAAGATGTGTCATTTATCGAATGATGAAAAAGTATGGCTTGATAAGGTTTGTATATTATGGGCTAATAGTCGGCTTGATGATAAAGAGAGAGAAGTTTTAAGAAAATTTATTATAAAAGTTATTAAAAACAATCCCTGCTTTTTTGCTGAAGAATTTAATAATGATCGTAAAATTGTCTTAGAAGCTGTTAAAAAACATGGTTCACATCTGTCAAATGTATCTAAAAAGTTAAAGAATGATAAGGAAATTGTTTTAATAGCTGTAAAAAACTATCAATGGGCATTAGAACATGCATCTGAAGAGCTTAAAAATGATAAAGAAATTGTATTGGAAGCAATAAAAAACGATGTAAATATTATTCAATATGCTTCAGAAGAGATACGTACTCAAGCTGATATTATTTTAAAAGTTATTCAAAGGAAGGGTGATACTCTACAATATCTATCTAAAGATGTTCAGGATGATAGAGAAATTGTCTTAGAAGCAGTAAAAAACAGGGGTGGGGCATTAAAATTTGCATCAAAACGATTACAAAATGATAGAGAGATTGTATTAGAAGCCGTAAGAAACCGTAGTTACTCAATAGAATATGCCTCTATTGAATTACAAAAGGATAGGGAAATATTAAAAGTTTTGAAAAGAAAGAGGAATTAATTGTATTTCGCTCTGCTAATTAAGTTGACAATGCATAAAAACAATACTATTATTATGCATTAGAGGAGAATTATAATGAGAACTACTTTAGATCTTCCTGAAAACTTAATTAATGAAGCTAAAAGCATCTCTAAGCTTAAAACAAAAACTGCTGTAATAAAGAAAGCATTAGAAGAATTCATTAAGCGGAATAAAATTTTGGGTTTAAAAAAATATAAAGGTAAAGTTGACCTTGATATTGATCTTGATAATTTAAGGAAAAGATGAAGAAAGTTTTGATTGGAATAATATTCTTGATTTGCAATATCAATGTTTAAAAAAAGGAATTAACAGGGTCGGAATTCCAGATTTGATTATAACTCAAAATGTAATTGATAATAATTTTTCATTATATACTCTTGATAAACATTTTAAATTAATACCTAATTTGAGTAATTTTTTCGGCGAATAGCCCTAAGCCTGTTGCACCATAAGGCTTTGCAAAAATCCTCGACATACTTATTAGTATGCCTGTGGTTTTTGTAATACCTTCTGATAGCAACACTCTTGACCTCTTCATCCAAAACAATCACTCAACTTAGGTAATAAAAAACATACACAATTTTGATATTTATTAAGTATTTTACATAAAATCAAAAATTATTTCACTATACCTCAGGATGCTATATAGGATAAATTATAATTATAGCAGGAGGATTAATGAATCTTAATTTAGTTAAAATATTGAATGTGTCAAAGCGGAAGAATGTATTTATAAAACCACCAAAGACCGGGGTTATCAACGATGTTATGAAAGAGTTTGAATTAAATAGAGACGAGGCTGTACTTTTTTCTGTTGTTGCAAAACTTTCCTTTGAAACAGGTTATAGTCAATCGTTAAGAAATATAAGAGATAAATATAAATTATCTGATAAACTCTATATGGATATTATTAAAAATATAAATACACTTCAGAAAAAAAATCTTATCGTTATTGAAAAAGCAAGACGGGCAAGTCTTAATGTCAATCCTGAAGTTGAATTGGATGAAGGTATATTTAATTATCTGGTCACAGGAAAAGATTCTTTTTCAGAATGTAATTTTTCAGATATGTATTCAATTTTAGATTTTGCAAAAGATCTTATTGATCAGAGAGATGAAGAAAAAATAAGTCTGAAACAGTTTTATAATAAAGTTGAGAAACTTATTGAAAAAATGGACAAAAAACTTGATATATATCATATACTTATTCAATATCCAACTATTGAAAAAATTATGTTATTTTATGCAATCATAGAACATTTAACTGGAAGAGGGGATACATATCTCAGTCGGTTTTCAGATGATATCTTCGATTCTCTTTCAGATATAGCAAATCTAAACTCTAAATTTGTAAATAATGAGTTGAAAATAATTAAAGACAAGGTTCTTGAATTAGTAAAAGACAGTGATTTATTGAATGATCCTGAGTTTAAACTCGCTGAAAAAACTGTCAGAAAATTATTTGCAAGTAAAAATAAGAAAAAAAATGAGAAGGAGTTTTCTTCAACTGTTCTGGATTTTACAAAATATAAGAGTATAAAGAATAATATTTATTTGAATAAAAAGAATGAGAAAGATGTTTCATTAATTGAGAATTCTATAAATTATAAAAATTTTAATAGGGTAAAAAAAGAACTTAAACAATCAGGATTTAAGAGTGGTTTTGTTGCACTTTTTTATGGAGAGGCAGGGACAGGAAAGACTGCTTCGGCACATGTTTTGTCAACAAAAACAAAAAGACATATTTTACAGGTTGATATTTCAAGAATTCAGGATATGTGGGTAGGAAATAGTGAAAAAAACATGAAAAAGATTTTTGATGATTATAGAAGAGCTAAAAAAGAATTCAAACGGGAGCCAATACTTCTTTTTAATGAAGCTGATGCATTGATAGGAAAGAGAATAAATATTTCATCAAGCGTTGATAGCATGAATAATGCTATGCAGAATATTCTTCTTGAAGAATTAGAAAACTTTGAGGGGATTTTTATTGCAACAACAAATTTAATTGAAAATATGGATAATGCATTCTCAAGGAGATTTTTATTCAAAATTGAATTTGAGAAACCTGATATAAACGCTAGAACATTGATATGGAAAGATAAATTAAAAACTTTAGAAGAAAAAGATTATACAAACTTGTCAGAACATAAATTAACAGGAGCTCAAATTGAAAATATATCAAAAAAATTCCTGCTTAATTCAGTATTCAATAAAAATAAAGCAGATTTATCAAACTTAACAGACTTAGTAAATGAAGAAATAAAATTTAAAAAGGAAAAAGGTATTAGTAATATCGGGTTTTAATGGAAAATTTTACTATAGCTCAGGATAGTATAGTGGATGAATTATTATATATCTGAAAAAATAAAAAGGAGGCAATTGTGTATGCAATTATAAAAAACATTGAAAGTCTTGCCATTGAGAGAGGGCAGGATACTCTTTTTATTGGTTTTCCAGAGATATATAAGCTTGATAATTTAAAATTATTGGAGGGAAATGAGGCAAGAAATGGTTTTTTACATTTTATGAATGCTAATTTACCGCATTTAAAACTGGAATTTTGCACTTGTAGTTATGCTGTGACAAAGGAAACACCATATTTTGGAGATATTGCAATTCATGTAGAAACTGATATGAAAAACACTGATTATAAAAAAATATTGGATAAATATGAAAATGGAGATCTTGCAGATAGGAAGGCTGTCCTCTATATCACATCTCTTGATCAAGCAAAAGAATCAAAAATTCAAGAAGAAAGAATGCTGAAAGAAGAAAATTTTGAAGTTGATCATGCTAATTTAGGAACTGGGAAAACCGGGATTCTTTCAGGATTTATCTATATTAGTACTCTTGAAGGTAATTATGGACCAAGGATAAAATATAAAGGTAATTTACGATTTGGAAATACATGGTTTTCTGTATCTATTTCTAATTCACCTGAAGTTATTGAGGGGAATCCAAATATAACAAGAGGTGAAAATTTGAAAAAAATATTTGAATTTGTTAAATTGAATTATAGAGCATTAAATAACTTTTGGGATAATGGAATATATATGCCTGACAAAGAAGTTAGATTAATGATAAAGTCTTTAAAAAAACCAATTA